>JBJEUC010000517.1:0-1939 GCA_051883635.1 Candidatus Fimadaptatus sp. | reverse complement strand
CACCTTGAGCATACAGGTGTAGAACATCTCGCCCATGACCTGATGATCCGGCACGGGCGCATCCTCCAGCACACCCGAAAGCACTATATGGTTATTATCCCGGTCCATAATTAGTCCTCCTATCGCGGGCCCTCGCTTATGTTCCCCGCTTGTTTATTTTCGGGCTGCACCCGCCCGGCAGAGTTCCGTTTGCGGCAGGCATGCACATCCATGCCGGTCTGTGAGTTTATCAGGCGCGTCCCGCGCGACATTCGCCCCGGGCCATAGCGCCCGGGCCACAGTACGCCCATCCCCCGCGCGCCCCTACGCGCGCAGCTTCGGCTCCCGTGCCTTGACAAAGCGCTCGTTCCCCTCGCCCATGAGCGCGGACACCGTGCAGGGCGCAAGTCCACGCTCCCTCAGCGCCGCCAGCGCGCCCTCCAGCTCCGTGACCAGCGCCGCGTCGCACAGGCTCATCAGCACGATGTCGCCCGCACGCGCAGTGTCCAGCGCCGCGCGCAGCCCGGCGGCGTTCACGGCCGACTGGGCGTCCACGCTCCACGTCACGGCCACCTGCCCCTTCATGCGCACGCGGCCCAGCAGCGCCAGGTCCCAGTCCCCGTAGGGCGGCCTGAAGCAGCGCGGCGCGCAGCCGGTGTAGGCGGCTATGCGCTCGCTCACGCCGCCTATCTCCGCGTCTATGGCGGCCGCGTCCATGCCCACCATGCGGCTGTGCGTGACCGAATGGCCGCCCAGCTCATGCCCGGCCTCGACTATCGCGCGCACGGCCTCGGGGTTTTCGTCCATCCAGTAGCCGGTGAGAAAGAACGTGGCCTGCGCGCCCTGCGCCTTCAGTATCCCCAGCACCTCCTGCGTATAGTCCTCGCCCCAGCCCGAATCGAACGTGAGCGCAACGCGCGCCCTGCCGCGCTGCACGCGCCTGAGCGGCTCCGTCGCATCCCATTCCGCGGCCGACGACGGCACATACGTCCCCGCGCGCCACGCCGCGGCCGCCACCAGCGCCAGCAGCGCCGCCGCCAGCACCCGCGTCACTCTCCCATTCGCCGTCAGCACCTCCCGTCACTGGGAACTCGGACATTATTATTAATATGCGCCCCGCGCCGCAAATATGTGACCTCGCGGGCATTTGCGGCGCGCTGCGTGAGCATACAAAAAGAGCCCCGGCGCAGGTGAGCCGGGGCTCCTATATGCGTTTTTTCGGCGGCGTTCTTGCGCCGCATTTGGCTGCGGCAGCAGCCTTGTGGCAGCCTCCGGCGGCCAAGGAGGGCCAGGGGGATTGCGATTTCCCCCTAGGCCCTCCTTGGATTCTCCTTTACCCCTTGAAACGCCGCCGCTCCGCTATGAGGTTGGAGGCGGCGGAGCATTGCGTTCTTACGCAGCGCTCTGCCGCAGGGGCAGAGGATAGGTGTGTTGCATTGCGTTCTTGCGTTGCTTTGCGGATTTTGCAGCGCGTCCTTGCGCCGCTTATGGCTGCGGCAGCAGCCTTGTGGCAGCCTCCGGCGGCCAAGGAGGGCCAGGGGGATTGCGATTTCCCCCTAGGCCCTCCTTGGATTCTCCTATTACCCCTTGAAACGCCGCCGCTCCGCTATGGGGTTGGAGGCGGCGGAGCGATGCATCCTAAAGCGACGCTCTGCCGCTGTTGCAAAGGGTGATGTTATAGCTATGCTTTCTTTCGCTACCTTGCGGACTGAAGGACATCATTCTTGAGCTGCATTTGGCTAAATGCGCTAATACGTAGTATCTTGCTCAGGTGACAAAAACGCATTTGAAGAACGAAAATCACAACAAACATCATTTGCACCAAGGCGGAGCGCAACACCAGAACGCGGCGCTTCGCCGCCTCCAACCCCTCAGCGGAGCGGCGGCGGTACAAAGGGGTGAGCAGAGAATCCAAGGAGGGCCCGCGTAGGTCGCGCGCAGCGCGACTGGAGTGCGGCTG
>JBJEUC010000516.1:0-7894 GCA_051883635.1 Candidatus Fimadaptatus sp. | reverse complement strand
GTAGCTGATGAGGCCCTGCATGCCCTCGCCCGCCAGCTCCACGCCCTCATAGAGCTGCTGCGCTATCTGCATCGTCTTCTGCGTGGTAAAGCCCAGCTTGCGCGAGGCCTCCTGCTGCATGTTGGATGTGGTGAAGGGCGCGGCGGGGTTCTTGCGCTTTTCGCCCCGGCGCACGGCGCTCACGCGGTAGCTCTGCGCGCGTATCAGCTCCAGCGCGCGCTCGGCCTCCTCGCGCGTGCTCACATGCTCCTGCTCGCCGCCCAGCGTTATCAGCCGCGCGCCCAGCTCCGCGCCGGCGCAGCGGAACCTGCCGGTCAGCACCCAGAACTCCTCGGGCACGAACTCCTCTATCTCGCGCTCGCGGTCGCATATCATGCGCGTGGCTACCGACTGCACGCGGCCCGCCGAGAGGCCCTTTTTGACCTTCTGCCACAGCAGCGGGCTTATCTTGTAGCCCACCAGCCTGTCCAGCACGCGCCGCGCCTGCTGCGCGTTGACCAGGTCCATGTCGATGGGCCGCGCCACCTTTATCGCGCTTTTGACCGCCTTGCTGGTTATCTCATGGAACTCCACGCGGCAGGCTTCGGACGCGTCTATCCCCAGCACGTATGCCAGATGCCACGATATCGCTTCTCCCTCGCGGTCAGGGTCTGTCGCGAGGTAGATCTTGCTCGCGGTGCGGGCCATCTTGCGTATGCGGTCCAGTATCTCGCCCCGGCCCCTTATCGTGATATAGCGCGGTTCAAAGTTGTTGTCCACGTCCACGCCCATCTGCGACTTGGGCAGATCGCGCACGTGCCCGTTGGACGCCTCTACCTTGTAGCCCCTGCCCAAAAACTTGCCTATCGTGCGCGCTTTTGCCGGGGACTCCACTATTACCAGCTTATTTGTCATTAGCCGACCTCCAAGATGAAATGCAGGGGCGCGCCCTAAGGCTTTGCCCTGCCGCTGATTCTGTAATGTTTACCGGTGGTTTCATCTATTATTCCCTTTATTTTCAGCATTGTCAAGAGCGAATTTAGTTTTGCAGTGTCAAGTTCGGTTTGAGAAATGATTTCATCGAACGAACGTTCCCCTTCATACAGCAGCCGGACGACCGTCAGCTCGTCGTCGGTCAGCCCGCCCGGCTCCGGCGCGGCATGTGCTGCGGGGCGCGGCGCGCTTTTCCGCTCCGCCTCCACGCGCGCAAAGCCCAGCATCTCCAGCACGTCCCGGCTCTCCAGCGCGGGCGCGGCCCCGTCGCGCAGCAGCGCGTTCGAGCCCGCGAACTTTGTGTCCAGTATCGAGCCGGGCACCACGAACACGTCCCGGCCGCAGTTGAGCGCATGGGTGGCCGTGTTGAGCGCGCCCGACCGCGCCGGCGCCTGCACCACCAGCGTGCCCGCGGCCAGCGCCGCGATTATGCGGTTGCGCACCGGGAAGAACGCGCGGTTGGCGCCCATGCCGGGCAGGTATTCCGAAATGAGCGTGCCGCCCGCCTCCAGCATGCGCCTTGCCAGCTTCTGGTTCTCCGCCGGATAGGGCACGTCCACGCCGCAGCCCAGCACGCACAGCGCGCGCCCGCCCCCGTCCAGCGCGCCCTCGACCGCGGCCGCGTCTATGCCCACGGCCATGCCGGATACCACCGCCACGCCGGCGCGGGCGAAGTCGCGCGCGAAGTCCGTAGCTATGCGCGCGCCGTCGGGCGAGCAGGCGCGCGTGCCCACCACCGCCACGGCGCGCTCGGGGAACTCATGCGCGCCCCGCACGAACAGCACCTCGGGCGCGACGATGAAGTCGGTCAGCTGCTCGAAGCACTCCGGGTAGTCGTCGTCGCCCCGGCATATGAAGGACACGCCCCGCGCCTCCAGCCGCTCTATCAGCGCGTCTATGTACGCATCCGTATTGAGCCTGCGCATGCGCGCAAGCGTCTCCGCGCCCACAATGCTCTCCAGCTGCGCGGGCGGCGAGTCGAATATCTCCTCGGGCGGGGCGATGCGGCGCACTATGCGCGCGAACCGGTCTATCGCCGGGCAGAGGAATGTGTACAGCCACAGCCTGCGGCGCTGGCTCAGCGAATACTCCACGGCACTTGCCCCCTCCCCGTGCGGCGCGCCGCCCACGGGCGGTCCGGGCCGTCACTTTTCTATATATTATCACAGCCCGGGCAAATTGACAACTTGCTTGCATATGATATATCGATTTCTCCCGCATTTTACCGCCAAAAACAGGCAATGAGGACGCGCGGGCGTCCTCAAAAGTGCCAAGGGCCCTATGCGCGTCCGGACGGGCCGGGGCGCACGGGCCTGGAGCGCTGCCTACCGGCGTGTGCAGCGGAAGCGTGAACGGTCGTACGGAGGGGGTGCAGCCTCATGCCCGGGCGGCAGGGCCCTTTGCCGCGCTGCGCGGAGGAGCGGCGTGGGGTGCCGGGCATTATGGTGCAGACCTGGTCGCACGGCGCCTACCGCGTTCAGCGGGTGCGCGGCGAGAACATGAATGCCTATAAGAATAGAACTTGCCCCTGCCTGCCTGCCCACACTTCGTCCCCTGTTCAATCGCCCGCCAGTGCTGGGCCCGAATTGTGCAGCGGGCGTGCGGCGGAGCATGTACGCGCATCCGGAAGGGCTTGCCGCTGTTTGCGCATCGCCTTTCGGCGCGTGCTCAACCGCCATTGCTGCGCCTGGCTTTACAGTGGGAGTGCGGCATAAGTATGAACGTCTATCCGGAAAGGTTTGCATTCGCCCGCCATAGCCGCGCTTGGCTCATGCAGCCGATACACGGCATAGGCATGAGCGCCTATCAGGGATGGAACTTGCCGCTGTTCGCGCTTTACATTTCAGCGCGTGTTCAACCGCCAGCCAGTGCCGCGCCCGACTTGCGCAACGGGCGCGCGGCAGAACATGTGCGCCCATCAGGATGACACTTGCCGCTGTTCGCGCGTCACCTTTCGGCGCGGCTCAACCGCCCGTCAGCGCATAACCGTCTTGCGCATCGGACACGCGGCAGAACATGTACGCCCATCAGGATGGCACTTGCCCCGCCTGCCCGCGCCCCTTCGTCCCCTTCTCACTCCCCCGCCAGCGCTGCGCCTATCTCGTACAGCAGGCGCGCGGCCGTTGCCTTGCACGGCTCCGGCACGCATCGCACGATGTTGTGCGCCTCGAAGGTGAACGGCCCGGGATAGCCGATGTCCCTGAGCGCGGCCATAAGCGTCGGCCAGTCTATCGTGCCGAAGAAGGGCGCGGTATGGCCGTCGGTGCGCGCGTCGTTGTCCTGCACGTGCAGCGCCTTGAGCCGCGCGCCCAGCGCGTGCAGCTCCCGGCCCTGATCCACTCCGGCCAGATGCGCATGGCCCGTATCCCAGCACGCGCCCACGGCGGGGCTGCCAAGCGCGTCTATCAGGCGCGCCAGCTGCGCACCTGTGGTGAAGCCATGGTCCTCCCCGCTCATGTTCTCCAGCGCGATGCCGGTGCCCAGCTCCTGCGCCAGGCGGGCCAGGGGACGGAAGTAGGCGACGTTGTCGGCAAGCGCGCGCTCCTCGTCCACCTCGGGCGTCCGGCTGGGATGGAACACCACCCACGGTATGCCCAGCATGGCCGCGCCGCGCAGCGAGCGCTCAAGCAGCTCATATTTGGCGGGCGCATCGGGCTCGCGGTAAAAGCTGTACACATGCGCGTGCGCCTGCACAAAGCGTATGCCCAGGCGCGCGGCGGTGTCCGCGATGCGCCCCACCCAGTCCTCCCAGCCGGGCCGCACGAAGGGCGAGACCGGGTCGTGGCACCAGTCCCAGAAGTTCATATCCAGCGCGCGGAAGCCCGCGTCATACAGCCGCGTTATCTGCGTCTCCACCGGCGTTTCAAATGTTTCGTCAAAGAAGCAGTTTATCGACGTTACCACCTGCATATCAAAGCACCTCCTGACGGATGATAGCTGCGCGCCGCCCGGCGCACATGTGTAAAATACGACGCATTCGCGCTCACTCCTGCCTGTGCTCCGCGCTTTTGCCGCAAGACAGCGCTATTGGCGCTTTACGCGGAGAGGTTTTCATATTATAATAAAGCAAAAGCGCGGCCGCCTTGCCGCGCATCTGCGGAGGTTAATCATGCTGGCCAGAGTAATGAGCCTGGGCATAAGCGGGATAGAGGGCTTCCCGGTGACGGTAGAGGTGGACAAAAGCGGCGGCATGCCGGGCTTTGAGATAGTGGGCCTGCCCGACGCCTCGGTGAAGGAGAGCCGCGAGCGCGTGCGCTCGGCGCTGCGCAACAGCCATCTGGACTACCCCGTGGGGCGCTATACGGTAAACCTTGCGCCGGCGGACATGAAGAAGGAGGGCCCCGCCTTCGACCTGCCCATCGCGGTGGGCGTGCTGGTATGCTCGGGCGATATCAAGCCCGCCGCGCTGGACGGCATAATGATATCGGGCGAGCTGGCGCTCAGCGGCGAGGTGAACGCGATCAACGGCGCGCTGCCCATGGCGATAAGCGCGCGCGAGCTGGGCTACCGCCGCCTGATGCTGCCGCGCGAGAACGCCGAGGAGGCGCGCTGCATACAGGGCATAGACGTGATACCCGTAAGCAGCCTGGGCGAGGTGGCGGCATACCTGCGCGGCGCACGGGCGATAGCGCCGCTGCCCGCGCTGAGCTTTGGCGAGCTGATGCGCGAGCGCGTGTACCCGCAGGACTTCCACGACGTACACGGCCAGCGCGCCGCCAAGCGTGCGCTTGAGATAGCGGCGGCAGGCGCGCACAACGTGATAATGGTGGGCGAGCCCGGCTCCGGCAAGACCATGCTGGCGCGCTGTCTGCCCTCCATACTGCCCGACATGACGTTTGAGGAGGCGCTGGAGGTCACGCGCATACACTCGGTGGCGGGCGCGAACCGGGGCGGCGGGCTGATGACCGTGCGGCCCTTCTGCGCGCCGCACCACACGGCCTCGACCGTATCGATAGTGGGCGGCGGCTCGAACGCGCTGCCCGGGGCCATCAGCAAGGCCAACCGCGGCATACTCTTCCTGGACGAGCTGCCCGAATACCCGCGCGCCGTGCTGGAGGCGCTCAGGCAGCCGCTCGAGGACGGATTCATCACGGTCACGCGCGCCCACGCGCAGGCGATGTACCCGGCGCGGCTGATGCTGGTATGCTCGATGAACCCCTGCCCGTGCGGCTACTATGGCTCCCGCACGCACGAATGCCGCTGCACGGCCTCCGACATGCGCCGCTACCGCAACAAGGTATCCGGGCCCCTGCTGGACCGCATCGACATACAGATAGAGGTCGAATCCGTGCCGGTCACGCAGATAGCCATGCGCTCCGAGGAGGAATCCTCCTCCGCGATACGCGCGCGCGTGAACGCCGCCCGGGCGGTGCAGCTGGAGCGCTACCGCCGCGACGGCATCACCTGCAACGCGCAGCTCACCACCGCCCTGCGCGAGCGCTACTGCACGCTGACCCCCGCGGCGCAGCGCCTGCTCATGAGCGCGGCCGAGATGATGCGCCTGTCCTCGCGCGGCTACACCCGCGTGCTCAAGGTGGCGCGCACCATTGCCGACCTGGACGGCGGCGGCGACATCACCGAGGCGCACATCGCCGAGGCCGTGCAGTACCGCTCGCTGGACGGCAAGTACTGGAGCGTATAGCGCTTAGGGCTATGGGCAAGGCGCGCATGACTTGAATACGATGATGCGCGCACCGGCTGCGATTCCGGTGCGCGCATATGTATATCCAGACGCCGCGAGTGGTCGAGCGCGCTGCAGCTCAGCATGGCTTTCTGCGCCGCCGGAGAACATATCGACAACGTTGCGTTGCTTCCGCAAGGCCTTCCCCCTCCAGCACGGCCGAGTCTTTTGGGTAAACAATGCCCGTTGCGAGCGAGAGGAACTCGGCTTGGCGGGCTTCCTGCGCCGCCATAATACACGGCGGCAGCGCAGCAGCGCTTCTGCGGGAGCTGTCCTGCCCACCCTCCCAAGCCCCTTTGCACAAAAACGCGCGCACCGGCTGCGATTACGGTGCGCGCGCATTGTCTGGCTAAACGCCGTGAGAGTTCAAGAGGAACGCGGTCTGGCGGGCTTCCAGCACCACCAGAGTACACGGCGTCAGCGCAGCAGCGCTTCTGCGGGAGCTGTCCTGCCCGCCCTCCCAAGCCCCTTTGCACAACGACGCGCGCACCGGCTTCAACCCCGGTGCGCGCATTGCTTACCTGCGGCGCCACATGCGGCCCGGCCGCCGCGCCGTCAGTACAGGTCCTTGGGCAGGAAGAGGTTTATCAGGTCGAGCTGCGCCTGCGAGCAGGGCGCGCCCGATATCGCCGGGTAGAACAGCGCAAACATCACCACGGCCAGCAGCATTATCGCAATCGCGACCACGCGTGTGGCCCGCGGATACGCGCGCCCAAAGTGCTTTGCGGCAAAGCATATGCTCATTA
Organism: Candidatus Fimadaptatus sp.; assembly: GCA_051883635.1. Lineage (GTDB taxonomy): Bacteria > Bacillota > Clostridia > Christensenellales > Aristaeellaceae > Fimadaptatus. The sequence continues at coordinate 1,495 of JBJEUC010000516.1, read as the reverse complement.
TCATGAACGGTATGCTGGCAAAGTAGTGGTAGATGTACATCGAGCGCGGCACCAGCACCCAGGGCAGGTACTGCGCAAGGAAGCTCACTATCACCGTCAGCTTCTCGCGGTCGCGCAGCTTCTCCTTTATGCACATCGCGATAGTGAATATCATGCCCGCCAGCATGGTCAGCCACACCGCCGGATTGCCCAGGCACCAGATTATGCTGTACGTGCCCGCCTGAGCGAACTCGCGGCCCGAATAGTAGTACATGGGCTTGAGCATCAGCGGCCAGGTGTACCACTCCGCGCGGAACGGATGGTCGTCGTTGGTCAGCCCCGAGTGGTAGGAGAGCATGCTGTTCTGCACATCGATTACGCCCTTCACGCTGAAGTTGCCGTCGGGCGTAAGCTGCCAGTAGTACGAGAGGTAGTATATCGCCAGCGGCACCACGATGAAGAACACGCAGCACAGAAGCAGCGTCGTCACCAGGTACTTTGCAAAGCGGTCGCGCGCGAGCGCGTAGGGCTTAAGCTCGTCGCTCATGCGCTTGGCGCGCTTGAGCTCGGCACAGGCAAAGCGGTACTCGCTAAAGCGCATGTACATCGTGGCGAAGAACAATACCGCCAGGCCCGCCGCCGCGTATATGTCTATCCACTTGCAGGCGCAGCCTATGCCCATGAACAGGCCGCTCAGCCCCAGGGGCACGAGCGTGCGCTTCAGCCCGTCGCGGAAGAAGGACATCTGCATGTACCGGAACATGAACAGGTACATCACCATTATGAAGAACACGCCGTAGGAGTCTATAGTGGCCAGCCGCGTCTGCGTAAAGTGCATGCAGTCCACGGTCAGCAGCACGGTGGTGAATATCGAGAGGTTGCGGCGCTTGAACAGCTGCTGCGTGAGCAGGTACATCGCCGGCACCATCATAACGCCCATGAGCGCGCCCATGAAGCGCCAGCCGAACGGGCACATGCCGAATATCGCTATGCCGATCATCATCAGCACCTTGCCCAGCGGCGGATGCGTCCACTCGTAGGTGTGCAGGCCGTTCAGATGCTCGTAGGCCGTGCGCGCATGGTATATCTCGTCAAAGTACATGCTGTTGTAGTAGCTGGGCTTTGCGGGCACGGTATCCTGCTCGTCTATCATCTTATGCGGGTCGTCGCTCACCTCCATGTCGCCGTTGGCGCTGGATATGGAGGCTATGGGATAGCACTCGCCCGCCTCGTCCAGGAAGCCTATCTCGCGCATCTTGAAGCCCGCCGCGGCGAACGTGAGCCGCACGTAGCGCGCCGTGTTCCGGGGATAGCCGTTCACCAGCGCCACATAGGTGCCGTCATCGGTGCGCATGGTCTCGCGGTACCACAGCCACTGGAATATCTTGCCCTGCCGGTATTCGGCCTGACCGGGCTCGCTCCAGGTAACGCCGTCGCTTGAGAACTCCACCGTGAACGCGCTATCGCATATGCCGCCGTAGTAGGTGAAGTCGAACGTGCGCTCCTCGCCCAGGTC
>JBJEUC010000515.1:0-1943 GCA_051883635.1 Candidatus Fimadaptatus sp. | reverse complement strand
TATTGCAAGCGGAGGGTGATTCGGATGCTCAAGCGCGTCATAAGAAACCTTGCGGCGGCGGCGCTGGCGTGTATGGTGATACTCGCGCCGGTCAGCTCGTCCACCGAGGACACCGAGACCATGCTGCTGGCGCGCACGCTGTACGCCATGGCGGGCGACGAGGATTACGCGACGCAGATGGCGATAGGCAGCGTGATAATGAACCGCCTGACGAGCGACAGCTTCCCGGACACGCTGGAGGACGTGCTTGCCCAGCAGCAGCTGCCGTCCGGCAGCGAGCTGAGCGATGCGTCGCTCATGGCGGCGCGCGAATGCCTGAGCGGCGTGCGCACACTGCCGGGCTACGTGCTGTACATGAAGCGCGAGGACAGCGGCGAGTGCTGGAGCTCGGACGGATTCTTCAGGCAGGAAGGCGACTATCAGTTCTTCTCGGCGATGTGAAACAGGCGGCGGCGCGCGCTTCCCGATGCGGGGCGCGCGCCGCTTTTGTTCTGGCGGGAATCGGAGCGCGATGCGGGCAGCGCGCCGGGAGCGGCGCAGCGCTTGCAGCGAGGGGTCTTTGCACTGCGCGCGGCGTAACACATGCGCGCGATGCGGGCAGCGCGCCGGGAGCGGTGCAGCGGTTGCAGCGCGGGGTCTTTGCACTGTGCGCGGCGGAACACATGCGCGCGATGCGGGCAGCGCGCCGGGAGAGGCGCAGCGTTTGCAGCGCGCCGCCCTGCGCTCATGGCGGCTGAGCGCGGGGCTGAACGCCAACCGCATCGGCGCGAGGGCTGCCCAAAGCAGGCTCATGTGCAGACTGCCGCACGATCCGCATGTTTTTTTGACGGAACGGGCAGGAATGCGGGCGCGCGGGGCGAATCTATCAGCGGGCGTTCTGCCCGAACATCAGGAGGCGATGACATATGAATGAATTGCGCGCCCGCATACGGGAGGCGGCCTTCCCGGCGGCGCTGACCGGGGCGGGGATATCGGCCCCCAGCGGCATACCCACCTTCCGGGGCAGCTACCGGGGCAGGCCCCTGCGCTCCTACCTCACGCGCGACTACATGGAGGACCATCCGCTCGACTTCTTCGACCTTTACTGCGACATGGTCAAGTGGTGCGAAAAGCAGCCCAATCCGGCGCACTACGCGCTCAGGGAGCTGGGCGTGCGCGTGATAACGCAGAACATAGACGGCCTGCACGCCAAGGCGGGCACGGACGCGCTGGAGATGCACGGCTCGCTGCGCTTCGTGCTGTGCCACGGCTGCGCGTGGCGCGAGGATGCGCCCGCCTTTGCCGCGCGCTATGCGGCGGCGCGCGCCCGGGGCGAGGGGGAGGCCAGAGCTGCGCTGCGCTGTCCGCACTGCGGCCGCAGTATCGACACTGACGTGGTGCTGTATTCGGACGCCGTGCGCCACCTCGACGAGGCGATAGAGCTCGCCGCGTCCAGCGACCTGTTCCTCGTGATAGGCACCTCGCTGGAGACCTACCCCGCCGCCGGGCTGCCCGACGTGGCCCGCCAGGCCGGGGCGGAGATAGTGATGATAAACGACGACTGCGTGGGCGCGTTCCGGGAGGACTGACCGGCGCGGAGGGGGCAGGGGCGGCTGTCGTGACGGGTGCGGTGTGGGATGAGCGGCTGCTGCGCAGATGAAACGGCAGGGGAGCGCCGACGCTGAACTGGCATGAACGCCAAAACGGGCCAAGTGTGGCGGCGTTTGTGCAGGGCATAATGTGCCCGGGCAAGTGGCTATAGGAGCAGCGGTCGGCCGTGCGCCGATGATGGCTCCCTGCGGCGGTCATCCCGCGCCGATGAACCGGCAGGGAAGCGCTCCGCCGTTGAACTGGCGTGAGCGTCAAAGCGGGACAAGTGTGGCGGCGTTTGCGCAGGGCATAATGTGCCCGGGCGAGTGGCGATGGTGGCAGCGGTCGGCCGTGCGCCGATGAGCGCTCCAACG
>JBJEUC010000514.1:0-1944 GCA_051883635.1 Candidatus Fimadaptatus sp. | reverse complement strand
TGAGCGCTCGGGCCACATAGTCACGCTGGGGCCCGGGCGCGAGCAGGTATGGCGGGCGGTATGTGACTGGCTCACCGATGTGACCGGCTGAGCGCACGGCGCATATGCTGGGGTGAGGACGGAAGGGCGCAGGCCCCATTCGCCGTCCCCGGGGAGTGAGCGCCTATGTCACAATACCGCCGCGGCACGCGGCCCTGGCCGCCGTGCGGCACGGGCTGCCGCCCGCAGGACTCCTGCGCGCCGCACTGCCGGCCCGCATGCGGGCCGCGCCCGCCGCGCAGGCCCTGCTATCCGCCGCGTCCGCCGCTGCCGCCCGTGTGGGGCGGGCCGTGCCGCCCCGGCGCACGCGCGCCCTGGCTGGCCTGGGCACTGCTGGCAGGGGGCGCGCTGCTGCTGGCGCTGTGCCTGCCGCCCTGCTTTTGGCCGTTCGCGCTGGGCGTGGCGCTGCTCATCGTCGGCCTGATAGCGCTGTGCCGCCGTCCATAGCCCGCTTTAGCGGGGCCTGCGCGTGAGGTAGAGGGCGATGGTGTCGTCCAGCACTATGCGGTCGCCCGCGTCCAGCACGGCGCGCCGCACGCCCTCGAAGAAGCGCGTGCGGTACGGCTCCCTGAGCGTTATGTGTTCCACCTGCGTGGCAGCGAGGTAGCTTACATATTCGTCAGCGGTGTACACGCGCCTGCGCTTCCAGTCCTGGTAGTGGAAGTCCTCAAAGCCGTAATTGACCGCGTTTTCGTACCTGAGATGGCAGTCATAGTGCCTTTCCACGCGGAAGTGCTGCTCGTACACCTCCTCTATCCGGTCGTGAAGCGCGCCGTTGGGCGTCCTTTCGTCGGTGCGGGTCATGAACATGGCCAGCACCCCGCCGGGCCTGAGCAGGCTGTATGCGCGGGGAAAGCATATCCCCTCGGGTATCCACTGTATCGTCGCCCCGGAAAACACCAGGTCGAAGCGCCGCGCGCCGAAGTCATACGTCTCGAAGTCGGCGTTCACGATGTGGAAGTTGTCGTATGCGCCAAACGCCCTGCGCATGAAGCCGACGAAGTTCTCGCCCAGCTCTATGCCCAGGTAGTCGCAGCCCGTGCGCAGAAAGGGCTCGGTGGCCTGGCCCGTGCCGGGGCCCAGCTCCAGCGCGCTCGAGCCGGGGCCCAGCGCGGCATAGTCCACTACCGCCCGGAACAGCTCGTCGCAGTAGCGCGGCCGCCACCTGTCAAATTCCTCCGGTATGGCGTCGTAGGTCTTGCGAAAGTCCATGCTCTCCCTCCTTCGGCCCGGCGGGCACTTGCCCATTCGATATCCGTTTGCATACAAAAATAGACGATGCCGCAATAAATTGGGACATCGTCTGTTTTTGACACGTAATTTGACGGCGATGCGTCGAGCCGCGCATTACAGCGCGCGCTCTACCTTGCCGCTGCGCAGGCAACGGGTGCAAACGCTCATGCGGGTGGGAACGCCGTTCACCATCACGCGTACCTTCTGAGTGTTGGGAGCCCAAGACGTGCGGGTCTTGCGGTTGGAGTGGCTCACATTGTTGCCGGACATCGTGCCCTTGTGGCAGATCTCGCAATACTTGCCCATTGATAACACCTCCTTCAAACAGGCGTGTAATACACATTCAAAACACTACTATTTTACCATTGCCACCGGAATATTGCAAGCCCTTTTTCATTGCGTCAGGTAAATTTGTCGGTAAGGAGCGCGCGCGTCTTTGGGAAAGCGCGTCCGCGCGGGGTGAGGGCGAGCGCCGGTGCCATATCCGCAGGCACAAGCCCACACGCTGCGGACAAACCGCCGCGCGCCCGCCCAGGCATACCGCGTTCCCGCATAGTCACTCCACCCGCCGCGCGCTTTCGCCACGCTCCATCCCGAATAGGCCGCGCGTACCGGCATATCCGCAGGCACAGGCATCACGCCGCGCATACGCTGACGCGCGCCCGCATGGCC
>JBJEUC010000513.1:0-1944 GCA_051883635.1 Candidatus Fimadaptatus sp. | reverse complement strand
ATCCTCCTTGGATTCTCCTATTACCCCTTGAAACGCCGCCGCTCCGCTGGGGGGTGGAGGCGGCGAAGCGGCGCGTTCTGGCGCGGCGCGCTGCCTTGCTGCAGGGGTGTGTGTTGTTTTGCGTTCTGCCGTCGCGCCGCCATTACTTTCTGCCGGACACACGCAAAACGCCCAGGCGACTTCGTCGCCTGGGCGTTTTGCAATGGCGGGGGGAGCCTTCTCCCCCGCCATCCGATTACCTGAGCCAGCCGTCCAGGCGCTGCGCCGCCTCGGTCACGCTCTCGCGCTCGCCGAAGGCCGTCAGCCGGAACCAGCCCTCGCCCTGCGTGCCGAAGCCCGCGCCGGGCGTGCCGACTATCTGGCATTCGTTCAGCAGCGCGTCGTAGAACTCCCAGCTGCCCATGCCGTCCGGGCAGTGCAGCCACAGGTAGGGCGAGCTCTTGCCGCCGAAGTAGGTTATGCCGTGGCGGGTGAGCACGTCGCCCAGTATGCGGGCGTTCTCGCGGTAGTAGTCCAGGTTGGCCATGGCCTGCGCGCGGCCCTCGGGCGAGAAGGCCGCCTCGGCCATGCGCTGCACGATGTAGCTGACGCCGTTGAACTTGGTGGACTGCCTGCGCAGCCACATGGCGTGCAGCTTCACGCCGTCGCGCTCCAGCGCCAGCGGCACTATAGTGTAGCCGCAGCGCACGCCGGTGAAGCCCGCGGTCTTGGACAGCGAGCAGACCTCTATCGCGCAGGTCTCGGCGCCCGGTATCTGGTATATGGAGTGCGGCAGGTCGTCCGTGGTGATGAACGCCTCGTAGGCCGCGTCGTAGATTATCACCGCGCCCTCGCCGTTGGCGTAGTCCACCCAGGCGCGGAGCCCGTCGAAGTCATACGCCGCGCCCGTGGGGTTGTTGGGCGAGCAGATGTAGATGAGGTCGGCATGGGTGCCCACGGGCGGCGCGGGCAGGAAGCCGTTCTCTGCGCTCGCGGGCGCGTATATGACCTTGCGCCCGGCCATGATGTTGGAATCGACATACACCGGGTACACGGGATCGGGCACCAGCGCCGTTATCGACGAATCGAACAGCTCGCTCAGGTTGCCCACGTCGGACTTGGCGCCGTCGGAAACGAATATCTCGTCCAGCTTGAGCGCGACGCCGAACTCGGCGTAATAGGCGCGTATGGCCTCGCGCAGGAAGTCGTAGCCCTGGTCGGGGCTGTAGCCGCGGAAGGTCTCCACATGCGCCATCTCCTCGGCGGCGCGCCTGGCGGCCTCGACCACCGCCGCCGGCAGGGGACGGGTGACGTCCCCTATGCCGAGGCTGATGACCTTCTTGTCGGGATGCGCCTGCTCGTAGGCCTTGCGGCGCTGCGCGACATCGCGGAACAGGTAGCTGGGCTTGAGGTTTGCATATTCCTTGTTAAGCATCAGATTTCAACTACTCCTTCAAAGACCTTCTCGCAATCGCCGGTCAGGTACACAGTCTTATCGGTATAGCGCACGTCCAGCCTGCCGCCCTTTACGTCCACGCGGATGTCCTCATCCTTGGGGCAGAAGCCGTGCAGCACCGCCGCGACCGCCGACGCGCACGCGCCGGTACCGCAGGCCCAGGTCTCGCCCGAGCCGCGCTCCCATACGCGCATCTTTATGTGCGTGCGGCCCACCACGGTCACGAACTCGATGTTGGCGCGCTCGGGGAATATGGAGCTATACTCCAGCATCGGCCCTATGCGCTCGAGGTCTATCGCGTTTATCTGCGGCACGAATATCACGCAGTGCGGGTTGCCCATCGATACGCAGGTTATCTTGTATTCCACGCCGTCCACCGTTATCGGGGCGTCAATCACCGGGTTGCCCTTGAGCGTGGTGGGTATCTTTTCGCCCTCCAGTATGGCCGCGCCCATGTCCACGCGCGCCGCCGTGACCTTGCCGGCCGGCAGGAAGAGCTTTATGTGCTT
>JBJEUC010000512.1:0-7913 GCA_051883635.1 Candidatus Fimadaptatus sp. | reverse complement strand
GCGGCAAGACCGTGACGCTCAAGACCGTGGGCCTGTTCACGCTGATGGCGCAGGCCGGCTTGCAGGTGCCCGCCGAGCTGGGCACGGAGCTGAGCGTGTTCGACAGCGTGTTTGCCGACATAGGCGACGAGCAGTCGATAGAGCAGTCGCTCTCCACCTTCTCCTCGCACATGACCAATATAGTGTCGATACTTCGCGACGTTACGCCCGATTCGCTGGTAATGTTCGACGAGCTGGGCGCGGGCACCGACCCCACCGAGGGCGCGGCGCTGGCCATGGCGATACTGGATACGCTGCTGGAGCAGCGCGTGCGCACCATGGCCACCACGCACTATTCGGAGCTGAAGGAGTACGCGCTGTCCCATCCGGGCGTGGAGAACGCCTCGGTCGAGTTCAACGTGCAGACGCTTAGGCCCACCTACCGCCTCTCGATAGGCATACCGGGCAAGTCCAACGCCTTTGAGATATCGCGCAAGCTGGGCCTGCCCGAGGAGATAATCGAGGCGGCCTCCCGCCGCCTGAGCCGCGACCAGGTGCGCTTTGAGGACGTGATATCCAACGCCGAGAGCCAGCGCCAGATAGCCGAGCGCGAGCGCGAGCTGGCCCAGCAGGCGCGCGAGGAGATGCAGCGCCTGCGCGACGAGACCGACCGCCAGCGCCAGGAGCTGGAGCGCCAGCGCGAGAACATGCTGCGCAAGGCGCGCGAGGACGCGCGGCGCGTGCTGCAGAGCGCCCAGCGCGAGTCCGAGCAGATAATCTCCGAGCTGAAGCGGCAGCGCGCCGCGGGCGCCAGCAGCCTGAAGGAGCATGAGCTGGCCGCGATGCGCGGCAAGCTCCAGAGCGACCTGGACGCCATGAGCGCGATGGGCGAGCAGCCCGCCGACGCCGGCAAGCCGCTCACCTCGGTAAAGATTGGCGACTACGTCGAGATAACCCACCTGGGCACCTCGGGCACGGTGGCCTCGCTGCCCGACCAGAAGGGCGAGGTGCAGGTGCAGGCGGGCCCGCTCAAGCTCAAGGTGCCGCTCAAGTCGCTGCGCGCGGCCAAGCCGCCCAAGAAGGAAAAGAGCAAGTGGACCCCCGCGCTGGGCAAGGACTCCAGCAAGGCCAGCGCGGCCGTGAACATACGCGACCGCTCGGTGGCCACCGAGACCGACGTGCGCGGCATGAACCTGGAGGAGGCCATACTGGCCGTGGACCTGTACCTGGACAACGCCGCGCTGCAATCGCTGGGCGAGGTGTACATAATCCACGGCAAGGGCACGGGCGTGCTGCGCGCGGGCATACAGGACCACCTGCGGCGGCATCCGCTGGTAAAGAGCTTCCGCCTGGGCAAGTATGGCGAGGGCGAGGACGGCGTGACGGTGGTCACGCTCAAGTGAGGTCGGCCGCATGGAAGGAAAGCTGCTTGACGAGCTGTACGCGCTGTTCCGGCGCAACCTGCCCTTCGCGGTGCGCGCGGAGGCTACCGCCCGCCGCATATTGGGCGACGCGGACAACCATGTGCTCACGCGCAGGGGGCCGGACGGCGCGCTTATTGCGGCCGCGGTGATACATGGCGATGCGATATACCTGCTGTGCGTGGACGCGGCGCACCGGCGCGCGGGCCTGGGCAGCGGGCTGCTCACGGAGGCCGAGGAGCATATGCGCGCGCAGGACGTGCTGGAGGCGCGCGTGGGCGCGGGCGCGGATTACCTCACGCCCGGGGTGCCCACCGACGCGCCGCCCTGGGCCGAGGGCCTGCCGCGCGTGAGCGCTCCGGGGCTGAACGGCGCGGCGCAGGCGTTCTTTGAAAGGCGCGGCTATCGCCATTCGTGGGGCGAATGCAACTGCTTTGACATGAGCATGAGCCTGGACGAGCTGCCGCCCGATGCGCCGCATGTGGGCGACGCGGTCGGGGGCGTGCGCTACCGCTGGGCGGAGGCGCGCGACAGGGCGGACGTATGCGCCTGCATGGACGGCGCGCACGCGGCGTTCACGCGCTACTACGCCGCGCCCGAGCTGTACACGGGCGCTCCGGCGCAGCGCGTGCTCATTGCCGAGGCGCAGGGCGGCGTGCGCGGCGCGCTGATAGTGAGCCGCGAAGCGGAGGGCCGGGGCCTGGGCAGCGTGGGCTGCACCGCCGTGACGCCTGACTGGCGCGGACGGCATATCGGCGCCAACATGGTGCTGGCGGGCACGCGCAGCCTGCGGGACGCGGGCCTTGAGCGCGCCTTCCTGGGGTACACGTATTCGGGCCTGGAGCGCCTGTACGGCCGCGCAGGCTATCGCATATGCGCGTATTACTTCATGGCGGAGAAGAGACTGTGAGGGAGCAGGCGTGCGGGGCGGGAGAGCCGCGCATAATGCGGAGGGATTGGTTTTGCCAATATGTAGGATGTGTGAGCGAATCTGCCGCCGCTGTCCCGCGTTGGTTTGCCGCAGAACCGCCGCGCTTTGGAGCGCGCATTCATACGTAAGCGCATGACGCGCGGGCGGGCCAAAGCCTTCCCGTGCTGGTGGATAGCCTGAGGGCAGCCGCACCCTGTGCGGCTGCCCTCGGCTTGTAAAAGCAGCCTTTACCAAGCTGGAGGATGGGGGAGCAAGCCCGCCGCCACTGCCCCGCATTGGGTTTCCGCAAAACTGCCGCGCCTTGGAATGCTCATTCATCCTGCAGCGCATGACGCGCGGGCGGGCCAAAGCCTTCCCGTGCTGGTAGACAGACTGAGGGCAGCCTCACCCTGTGCGGCTGCCTTCAACTTGTCGAATGAGCTTTATCAAGCAGGTGGGACGGGTGAGCAGGCCTGCCGCACATTGCGCCATCGCACCTGCCTGCCGCAATGCCGACGGTCGCCGGGCAAGTGTCCTCCGTGCTGGCGCGCAGACAGGGCAAAGCCACGGCGCACGGTGCGTCCGGGGCGGGGGGAGGTAAGTCACCTATCCCCATTCGCTCACCGGGACTGTTTCATCACGCGCTGCCTGCGCTGCCTGCGCCCCCATCGCCGCCCTCATGCCGGGCGGCAGTCGGCCGGCAGCCGCTTTAGCATCAGCACACCCACGCCACATCCGCATGCGCCATCGCCCGCGCATAAAGCCGCCCCGGAGAAAGGCATTGCGCCTCTCCGGGGCTTTTGCAGGGGCTTATTTGCGGCCTATCTGTTCGATATCGTAGGGGGTCTCCTGATACACGTAGTAGTTGAGCCAGTTGGAGAACAGCAGGTTGCCGTGAGAGCGCCAGCGCACCATGGGCTCGTTCGCGGGGTTGTCGTCCGGGAAGTAGTTGTAGGGGATGTGCGGATTGAGGCCGCGCGCCATGTCGCGCTCGTATTCCAGCTTGAGCGTGTCGGCGTCGTATTCGGCGTGGCCGGTCACGAAAACGTGCTTGCCGTCGCGGCTGGCCACCAGGTACACGCCTGCCTTGACGCTGTCGCACAGCAGCTGCAGCTCGGGCACCCTGGCGATGTCCTCGGCGCGCACCTCGGTGTGGCGCGAATGCGGCGCGAAGAAGTAGTCGTCAAAGCCGCGCAGCAGCGGGCAATTCTTGTACAGCAGCCGGTGGCGATATACGCCGGAGCACTTGGTCTCCAGCTCGTACTTGGGCACGCCGTAGCGATAGTACATGCCGGCCTGCGCCGCCCAGCATATGTAGAGCGTGGAGAATACGTGCTCCTCGGCCCAGTCCATAATGCTGGTCAGCTCGTTCCAGTACTGCACCTCTTCGAACTCCATCATTTCCACGGGCGCGCCGGTGATTATCAGGCCGTCGAACTTGCTGTCGCGCACCTCGTCGAACGTCTTGTAGAAGGTGTCCAGATGCGCGCTGGATACGTTGCGGGCCTGATAGCTGGCCGTGCGCAGCAGGGTTATGTCCACCTGCAGAGGGGTGTTGCCTATCAGGCGCAGCAGCTGCGTCTCGGTCACTTCCTTGGTGGGCATGAGGTTGAGTATCGCTATCTTCAGCGGGCGGATCTCCTGAATGCGCGCGCGGCGCTCGGTCATTACAAATATGTTTTCGTCCTTGAGTACCTGCGCTGCGGGCAGGCTGTTGGGAATCCTGACTGGCATGGTAATTTCCTCCGCGATGATTGGTCGATGCGTGTGCTTTCGTTACTGTATTGCCTTTGCAAGCGCCTGGTCGATATCGGCTATCAGGTCGTCGGCGTCCTCTATGCCCACAGATACGCGTATCATGTCGGGCAGCACGCCCGCGCCCAGCAGCTCCTCCTCGCTCATCTGGCCGTGCGTGGTGGAGGCGGGGTGTATCACCAGCGAGCGCGCGTCGGCCACATTGGCCAGCAACAGGAAGAGCTTCGTGGAGTTGACAAAGCGGCGTCCGGCCTCCACTCCGCCCTTTATGCCGAAGGTGAATATGCTGCCCGCGCCCTTGGGCAGGTACTTTTTGCACAGATCGTGATAGCGGCTGTCCTCGAGCTCGGGATAGTTTATCCAGCTCACCGCCGGGTGGTCTTTCAGATGCTCTATTATGCGGCGCGTGTTTTCCACATGCTTGCGCACGCGCAGCGACAGCGTTTCGGTGCCCTGCAGCAGCAAGAAGGCGTTGAACGGCGATATGCACGCGCCGGTATCGCGCAGCATCTGCACGCGCAGCTTGGTTATGTAGGCCGCCTCGCCGAACTTTTCGGTGTAGGATATGCCGTGATACGCCGGGTCGGGCTCGGTTATCATCGGGAACTTGCCCGAGGCCTTCCAGTCGAACCGGCCTGAATCCACCACTATGCCGCCTATCGACGAGCCGTGGCCGCCTATGTACTTGGTGGTGGAATGCACCACTATGTCCGCGCCGAAGTCGACGGGGTTTATGAGATAGGGCGTGCCGAAGGTGTTGTCTATTATGAGCGGTATGCCGTTTTCATGCGCTATGGCGGATACGGCCTCTATGTCGACAAGGTTTATGCCGGGGTTGCCCAGCGTCTCTATGTACACGGCGCGGGTGCGCTCGTTTATGGCCCGGCGGAAGTTCTCCGGGTCGTCGGGGTTGACCAGATGCGCCTTCATGCCCCAGCTCTCTATCGTGTGTGTGAGCAGAGTGTAGGTGCCGCCGTACAGAGTGGTGGCGGCCACCACCTCGTCGCCGGCGCGCATTATGTTGAGCAGCGCATAGGTTATCGCCGCCATGCCGCTGGCCAGCGCTACCGCGCCCACACCCTTTTCAAGCGCCGCTATGCGCGTTTCAAATACGCTTACCGTGGGGTTGTCTATGCGCGAATAGATGTATCCGGGCTTCTCAAGCGCGAATATGTCGGCGGCCGCCTGCGCGTCGTCGAACACGTATGAGCTGGTCTGGTATATCGGCACGGCGCAGGCGCCCGTGGCCGGATCGGCATGCTGGCCCGCGTGGACCATCAGCGTATCGAAACCGTAGTTTTCCATCCTGTATCATCCCTTCGGTACGGGCGCGTGCTCCGCGCTGGATACACGGGCGCGTCCGATTTTGAATACGGCGGGTATGCGCGGCGAAGCAGATGGAACTAAAGCAACGCACATATATCAGCCCGTATTTAATTCAGTGTAATTCTTTAAGCGCCCTGAGTCAAGTTTTTTTCTGGTTACATCATTATGTGGGCGGCGCAGGGCCGCGCAGTGGTCAGCACGCAGCCACGCAGGCGCTATGGCACGCCGCCCGGCAGACCGGCCGGGAGTGGGGAGGCGGGCTCCCCGCATCCGCTGCGCAGACCGGCCGGGGGCCGCCCTTTCCCGCCGCAAACGGCATCGTCCCCAGCGCTGATGCGCCGGGGACGATGCAAGGTACCGGTATCGGCTGCGCCGCGCTGATCAGAGCGGGAAGCCGCCGCGTCAGTTGATGTATTCGAGCGTGAGCGTTATGTCGAGGAAGTTCTCGTTAAGGTCGCGGTCCTCGTAGCTGAAGCGGTACACGGTGAACACCACCTCGTCGCCGACCTCGTAGCCCTGCATGGCCACCATGAGGTCGTGGCCGCTCTTTACGCGCTCACCCTCCACGGCATATATCACGTCGCCCACGCGCATGCCGCCGCGCTCGGCGGGGGTGTCGACGCCCACCTCGGCCACCAGCAGCCCCGCGGGCAGGTAGTTCTTGAGCGGCTCGTCCGGGCCGTCCTGCACGGTGTAGTATATGCCTATGCCCGGCTTGCGCACCTTGCCGTGCTCGATGAGCTCGGCGGCCACCTCCTTCATGGTGTTGACGGGTATGGCGAAGTTGAGCCCCTCGTAGAGCATCACGCCCAGCGAGGGTATGCCGACCAGCTCACCGCGGCTGTTGAGCAGCGCGCCGCCGGATATGCCGGGGCTCATGGCGGCGTCGGTCTGTATTATCGCCATGGGGCGCGCGAACTCCTCTATGTCGCGCTCCAGCGCGCTTACCACGCCCACCGATACGGTGCCGTAATAGCCGCCCGGGTTGCCTATCGCTATCAGCAGATCGCCCACGCGCAGCGCGTCCGAATCGCCCAGCGCGATGGGCGGCAGGTCGAGCCCCTCCGCATGCAGCACGGCCAGATCGGTGTCGTTGTCATAGCCCACTACCTCGGCGTCCAGCTCGCTGTCGTCGCTCATGAGTATGCGCACCTTGTCGGCGCCCTCTATCACGTGCGCGTTGGTTATTATGTGGCCCTCATCGTCTATCACCACGCCGGAGCCGAAGCCGTATTCCTCCTCGGTGGTCTTGCGGGTGTTGAAGTCGAAGGTGGAGACCAGGTTTATCACGCCCACCACGCTGGGCAGGCAGCGCTCGGCTATGTCGGGCACGGGGTTGTTGGTGAACAGCAGCGAATAGCCCGTTTCCTCGGCCGCGCCTGCGTCGGCCCTGGTCACGGCTGCGTCGGCCCCGGAGGTGGAGCCGTTTGTGGAGGGCGCAAGCAGCTGCGCGTCGCCGGGCTGCAGCTCGCAGGCGGCCACGCCGCGCTCCCCGGTCTGGTACTCCTCGTCGCCGGGCTGCAGCTCGCAGGCGGCTATGCCGGGCGCGAGCGCATCGGCCAGCGCCATGCAGGGCGTGAGCAGGGCCATCAGCAGGCAGAGCATTGCCTTTATGCTTGTGTTTTTCATTGGCGGTTTTCCGTCCCTTCCTGTTTGTCGTCGGCGTCGGTGGCCGGGGTCTGCGCCCTTGCGGGCGCGGCGGTCGCTTCGGAGCCGGCGGAGAGGCCGCGGGCCTGCGCCTCGGCGGCGCGCTGCCTTTCCTCCAGCTCGGGGGTGTACTTGGCGAGGGTGAACATGAAGGCTGCGCCGCGGCCGGGCGCGGACGTACACTTTATGTCCTGGCCGTGCTGCTCCAGTATCTTCTTTACTATCGACAGGCCCAGCCCGGTGCCCTTGCCCGAATGCGCCTTGTCGGCCTTGTAGAAGCGGTCGAATATGTAGGGCAGGTCGTCGGCGGAGATGCCCGGGCCGTCGTCCTTTACGGTGACTATGGCGTGGTCCTCGTCCATCAGCGTCCATACGGTCAGGCTGCCGCCGTCCTCCAGGAATTTTACGGCGTTGTCTATCAGGTTTACCACTACCTGGCTTATGCGGTCGGGGTCGGCCCAGACCACGCACTGCTCCTGACGGAAGGAGATGTCCACGTTTATGTGCTTTTCCTCTATGCGCCCCTCGTACTGGAGCATTATGCGCGCTATCAGCTCGTTGGCGTCGAACCTCTGGTAATGGAGCGGGAACTTGCCCGACTCTATGCGCGACAGATCCAGCAGCTCGCTTATGAGCTTGTTCAGGCGCTTGGTCTCGGAGAGCACCACGCTCAGGTAGCGGGGATGCTCCTCGGGCGGTATGGTGCCGTCCAGCATACCCTGCACATAGCCCTGCATGCTGGTCATTGGCGAGCGCAGCTCGTGCGACACGTTGGCGACAAAGCCCCGGCGCACGCTTTCCAGCTGGCTCAGGTCCTCGGCCATGGAGTTGAACGCCCGCGCCAGCTCGCCCAGCTCGTCGCGGCGATTTATGCT
>JBJEUC010000511.1:0-1947 GCA_051883635.1 Candidatus Fimadaptatus sp. | reverse complement strand
AAGGAGCAGGCCGAGCAGGCAAAGTAGCGCCTTGACAGGCGCGCAGGCCCGGAGTCCACGGCGGACTCCCGGGCAGGCGCACTGCTGACATACAAGGGCGTCGCGCCGCCATGGCGGCGCGCTATCGAACGGAGGTATCGCATGGCGGATATGGTATTTGCGCGCAGCCTGCCCCTGCGCTATGACGTGGACGTGATGGTGATAGGCGGCGGCCCGGCGGGCTGCGCGGCGGCCATCGCCGCGGCCCGGCAGGGCGCGCGTGTGCTGCTGGTGGAGGGCCAGGCCTGCCTGGGCGGGCTGGGCACGGCGGGCATGGTGCCCGCGTTCATGACGTTCGGCGACGGGGTGAACTTCCTCGCGGCGGGCCTGGGCCGGGAGCTGCTGGAGCGCATGTGGGCGATAGGCGGGGTCACTCAGGGCACGGGCATGAGCTATGCGATACGCGCCGAGGCGCTCAAGCGCGCTTACGACGACATGCTCACCGAGGCGGGCGTGACGATACTGCTGATGACGCAGCTGGCGGCGGTGGAAACGCGCCCCGGCGGCATAGACTACTGCGTGCTGTCCGCCAAGCGCGGAATGTACGCTGCGCGTGCCCGGGTGTACATCGACTGCACCGGCGACGGCGACCTGGCGCAGTGGAGCGGCGCGCCCTGCGAAAAGGGCGACGAGCAGGGCCGCACCATGCCCGGCACGCTGTGCGCGCTGTGGTCGGACATAGACTTCACCCAGCGCACGCAGTCCGACGGCGCGCGCATAGAGGAGGCCTACAACGACGGCGTATTCGAGAAGCTCGATCTGCACTTCTCGGGCATGTACCAGATATCCGAGCACGTGGGCGGCAGCAACACCGGCCATGCCTTCGGCGTGGACGGCACCGACGAGACCTCGCTCACCGAGGCGCTGATATACTCGCGCCGGCTTTACGCGCAGATAGAGCGCTATTACAAGGGCTACGTGCCGGGCTTTGAGAACATGCAGCTGGTGGCCACCGCGTCGCTCTTCGGCATACGCGAATCGCGCCGCCTGGTGGGCGAGTACGTGCTCACCACGGCCGACTACCTCGACCGCGCCACCTTCGACGACGAGATAGGGCGCTACTGCTACAACGTCGACATCCACCCGGTCGACAACTCCAGGGAGAGCTTCGGCGACTTCAAGCGCGAGTTCGAGGGCAAGCGCCTGAAGCCGGGCGAAAGCTACGGCATACCCTACCGCGCGCTGCTGCCGCGCCAGGTGGACAACCTGCTGGTGGCGGGCCGCTGCATCTCGACCGACCGCACCATGCAGTCCTCTACGCGCGTGATGCCGGGCTGCTACATAACCGGCCAGGCGGCCGGCGTGGCGGCGGGCCTGTGCGCAAGGCAGGGCCTGCTCCCGCACGACGTGGACCCGCGCGCCATACAGCGCGCACTGCTGGCCATGGGTATGTACCTGCCCAACGCGTGACGGCGGGGCAGGCGGAGGCCCGAGCTGAAGAGGTCGCGCAGGCGGGTGGGGGAAGCATGAGCGCGGGGAGGTGCGGTTCACACGTATCCCAGATAACACGATGAAGGCGACGTGGCCCTGAGGATGGCTTGGCAGGCTACGCCGCGACATGCGTCGTCAGCACCGCGCGAAATGTTATAGCATACCTCTCACAGGGGAATCGTGACCATGCGCGGATAGATGCGGAGCAAACACTTCCTCTATCCGGTGGGAGTGGTGGTGCAACCTGCTGATGACTTGACTGGCCACCGCGCAACCTACATCATCAGTCCCACGCGGCGTGGCACAGAATATCTCGCACATGGGAGTCACATACATGCGTGGGGAGGTGCGTTTCACACGTATCCCAGTTAACACGATAAAGGCGACGTAACTCTGCTGATGGCTTGGCAGATTATGCCGCGGCCCGCATCGTCAGTCCCGCGCGGCATATTACAGCATACCTCACACAAAGGAATC
>JBJEUC010000510.1:0-1952 GCA_051883635.1 Candidatus Fimadaptatus sp. | reverse complement strand
ATGAGCAGACCGACCATGGGCGTATAGGCAAACGTAATGATATACGCCAGCGGAACCACCAGCAGCAGATAGAGTATCCAGTGCCGCTTGAAGCTGCGCCTGAACCGGCTAAGCGCGGTATGGCTCTTGACCGCGGGAGTTACCACGTATGACCACTCCTTTCGTTACGTTAAGCTTAACATCCCTTATGCGCATATGCAACAAAAACTTACTGTCGTTTGTTCGGATGTTATTGCGGCGCGCCCAAGCGCGTGTTATACTTAACATGGATATATTGTGGAGGTGGGCTCTATGCGCCAGGGCGTGAAGGTATTTGTGCGGTTTTTCCTATCCTATCTGCTGATGATGCTGATACCTTTTTCGCTCTGCGTGCGCATGTACATGAGCGAGGTCGGCCGCGTAAGCGAAAACATATACCGCAACGACACGCTGCTGCTGGAGCAGAGCCAGCGCACCATGTGCGACATAGTGTCGTCCATGAACGACATGCTGCAATCGCTCTCGGGCAGCGAGAGCCTCAAGCGGCTGATGATATACGAGAGCATATACGACGACGGCACCCACCTGACCGACTTCATAAGCACGCGCAACTCGCTGGCGGACTTCAACCTGTTCAGCTACGTGGACGCCTTCTTCATATACGCCTATCGCAGCGACACGCTGATAAACGGCTCGCAGATAATCTACAACGCATCGGGCGGCAACCTGCGCTTCCTGCTGGCCGACAACGCCAGCGAAGCCGAGGTGCAGGAGGCGACCCGGCGGCTGCTCACCACGCGCTACCGGATGAAGTTCCTCGAGCCCGTGCAGCTGAGGACGCTGGACGCGCGCGACAACGTGCTGACCTACCTCCCCTACGCCGTGACGCTCACCAACGCCGCCGGGCGCGACGCCGTGAACGTGGTGCTGCTGCTGGAGGAGGAGACGCTGCGCAAGCGCCTGGGCTTTGTCAACCAGGCCGGGTGGGTGTTCTCGGCCATAGAGACGCTGGGCGGCGAGACGCTGCTGGGCTGCGACGCCGCATACGAATGCGACGAGCCCTTCGATGGCGCGGTGAGCACCGTCCGGGGCCAGGTGGACGGGCAGCGGGCGCTGATATCCTGCGTGACCGACGAGGCGCTGGGGCTGCGCTTCATAAGCGCCAGCTCCATGGACCACATATCGGAGCAGCTCAACTCCACGCGCCGCGACCTGCTGGCGGGCCTGATACTGACCGGCGCGGTGGGCCTGGTGCTGGCCGGGCTGGTGACTATGCGCAACACTGCGCCGCTCAGGCGCGTGCTGCTGGGGCTGAGCGCCGGGCCGGACGCCGACGAGGTGGGCTATTCCGAGCTGGACAAGGCGCTCACGCGCATAATGAACGAGAACCTGACGCTCAAGGACGAGATAAGCGTGCAGGTGCCCGTGCTGCGCGGCGCGCTGGCGGCGCGCTGGCTCTACGGCGAATACACCAGCGCCGAGGAGGTGCTGGAATCCTACGCGCGCATGGGCTGCGAGCTGTCCTTCCGGCTGTACGCCGTGGCCACCGCGGACATCACCCCGCTGCGCGCCGACGCCGACGCGGGCGGCAGCCGCGCGCTGGTAAAGGCGCTGCTGCGCGAGAGCCTGCCCGAGCTGATAGACACGGCCGACACCGGCATCGATTCGCTCACGCTCATCGCGGGCACCGCGCAGCGCGACAAGGCCGCCTGGCAGCGCGAGCTGGACGCGCGGCTCAACCAGCTGCGCACGCTGCTGCGCGAGCGGGCCGCGCTGGAGCTGGAATGGCGCGCCGCGGTGGCGGGCGACGCCGGGCGCGTACACCTGGCCTACCTGGAGCTGGGCCGCATGGACGCGGGCAGCGGGCAGCCGGGCGCCGGGGTCATGTGGCTCTCCGACAGCGGCCGCGAAGCGCAGGGGCCCTTCTTCCCGGTGGAGCTGGAGCTGCGCATAGTGGACGCGATAAAGAACGG
>JBJEUC010000509.1:0-7965 GCA_051883635.1 Candidatus Fimadaptatus sp. | reverse complement strand
GCATTGCCCCCCCTAGCACAATTATAGTATAATTGAGGTAAAGAAAGGGAGGTGTCTGCATGTTCCGAAAGCTGTATTTCCCGGCAACGGTCGTACTGATATTCGCCGCGTGGGCAGCGCTTTCCGGCCGGGTGCTCGCGACGCTGCCGGTCATCGGGTCGTCGATGTGGCTGTACACCATATCCGGGCTGCTGCTGGGCCTGATGCCCTTTGTATATCAGCTGGGCATTGAGCGTCCGGGCGCGCCGCAGCCGGTCGCGCTCATATGCGGCGCAGGTCTGGCCGTCGCCGCGGCAGTGTGCGCGAAGGCGCTGGATTTCGACGCGGTATTCGACGGCGTATGGAAGCTCCTCGCATTCAGCGCCGCCTACCTGCTCGCGCTGAGCCTGTTCACCATGCGCAGGCGCGCCGTGACCGTCGCCTCGCTCATCGCCGCCGCGACAGCCGCGCCGGCCGCGTGGCTGCTGCACGGGCTGCTGGGCATACTGGACACACAGACAATCTCGCACTCGCTCCACATCCGCCTTACCCCCTACTTCATACTGGGCATAGCATTCGTGCTGGGCGCGCTGCTGCCCCTGCCCCGGCTGGCGCAGCGCCCTACCGTGCCGCTTGCGATACTCGCGTTGATGCTGATAGTGTGGACCACCGCGCTGCTGGGATACAGCGGCGTAGTACGCAATGACTTTGTGTCCTTCTGATACAAATTGGTGCTGGGCCACACGACCGCCCACTCTATGTGCTTTGGCATAGGCATAGCCGGGCTGATGCTGCGGCAGACGCTTATGACGCTGCATCCCGGCAAGCAGGTGCTGCAAGCCGCCTAAATGTCCTAATAGAACAGTTCGAGCCGGTCCGCGCAACAGTTACGCGGACCGGCTCTTGCTTTGCCCTATCACTTTTCCTCATGGCCGCCGTTGCGGAATTCGCACTGCACTATCGGGCAGCGCTCGCAGGCCGGCTTGCGCGCCGCGCAGCAGCGCCTGCCGTGCCAGATGAGCAGGTGGTGGGTATGGCTCCAGCGCTCGCGCGGCACGGCCGCCATCAGCTGCCGCTCGGTCTCCTGCACATTGGCGGCGTGGGCCAGGCCTATGCGGTTGCTCACGCGGAACACATGCGTGTCCACGGCGAAGGCCGGCTGCCCAAAGGCGTTGGCCAGCACCACGTTGGCCGTCTTGCGCCCCACTCCGGGCAGCGCCACCAGCTCCTCCATGGTGTCGGGCACGCGGCCGTCGTACTTCTCCACCAGCATGCGACTCAGCTCCACTATGCTGCGGGCCTTGTTGTGGTACAGGCCGCATTCCTGTATCATGGGCTCCAGCTCCTCGGGCGTGAGCTGCGCCATGGCCCTGGCATCGGGGTACCTGGGGAACAGCCGGGCCGTGACCATGTTCACGCGCTTGTCGGTACACTGCGCCGCCAGCACTGTCGCCACCACGGTTTCAAACGGGTTGGTAAAGTTGAGTTCGGCTCCCGCCTGCGGATAAAGCTCCTCCAGCTCCTCCAGCACGGCCATGACCGTCTGTGCATCCATAGCATTCTCCTCCGTATTCCGGCGCTCCGCCGACCAGCGGCGCGGGAGCGCTTGCCTGCCCATCATTATATACCCATTTGTGGCCCGCGTAAACCGCGCGGGCGGCAGATTCCGCGCGAGGTCATATAGCGCTCCAATCGCGTCCGGCGGTGCATAAGCTGGGCGCCATGCGATTTCTGCGGTGGGATATGTATTCTCCGGAGCGAAAACTGCTTACTTGCCGTTCCAGTGCACGTCAATCTTGTGGGATTTCGGTGGGAAACTGCAATAGGTGTGGCAGGCTTACGTGCGGGCGGCAAATCCCGCATGAATCTATCTCACATTCCAATCACATCCGACTACGCGTAAGCCGGGCACGCCGCGATTCCAGCGGCGGGATATGGCATTCTCCGGAGCAAGACCGCTTCTTTGTAGCTCCCACGCCCGTCAATCTGCGGTATTTCAGTGGGAAACTGCAATGGTTGTGGCAGGCTGACGCGCTAACGGAAGCTTCTGCGCGAGGTCATATCGCGAGGTCTTATCGCGCTACAATCGCGTCCGGTGGTGCACAAGCAGGCGCGCCGCGAATTTAGGATGTACCATATCCATAGTAAAAAATGCTTCCTTGCCGTTCCCGCGCACGTCCATCTGCGGGATTGCGGCGGGAACAGGCAATAAGCGGCAGTCTGCCGGGGGTGTGTTGCTCCCGGCAGACTGCTTGTCACATTCTTTTTAGCATGCTACCGCGCGGGCGTCAAAGTCCGCGCGAGCCCATCACGGGCACGAACCGCGTGCGCAGGCCGCCTCCCTCCGGCCTTACGGCGCAGTATATGCCTATCATGTTCTGCGGCGGAGTCTGCCTGCACAGCTCGCGCACGCGCTCCATGTCCGCGCAGTCGAACCTGACCGACAGCCCACAGCCCACCGCTATCTCGCGCGGCGTGGACACCACCTCGCCGCGCACGCCCGCGCGCCGCAGCTGACCCTCAAAGCTCATCACCTGCTGGCGCGAGCGAAACGACGCTATCGCATACGTCCCTTCCATACCTTCCGCTTCCTCTCCTGTCCGGAATCCAACCGCTTGCGCGGCAATATAATATACGGTAACGGCGCGCTGCGAGTGCCGAACCTTATCAGGCGGTGATGATCATGATATATCTGGACAATGCTGCGACCACGTTCCCCAAGCCGCGCGGCGTGCCCGAGGCCGTGAACCGCGCGCTCACTCAGTTCGGCGCCAACCCGGGCCGCTCCGCGCACAGGCTGAGCCTGCGTGCCGCGCACGAGGTTTGGCGGTGCCGCGAGCGCCTGGCCGCCTTGCTCAACGCGCCCGACCCGGCGCGCATAGCCTTCTGCCTCAACTGCACTGACGCGCTCAACATGGCCATACAGGGCAGCCTCCGCCCCGGCATGCACGTGATAACCACGGCGCTGGAGCACAACTCGGTGCTGCGCCAGCTGGCTCCGCTGCGCCGTGCGGGCGATATCTCCCTCACGATACTGCCGCCCGACGAGAGCGGCACGGTGTCCGCCGAGCGCTTTGCCCGGGCCATGACGCGCGAAACCGGCCTTGCGATATGCACGCACGCCTCCAACGTGACCGGCGCGATACAGCCCGTGGGCGAGATAGCCGCGCTCTGCCGGGCGCGGGGCGTGCGCTTCGTCGTGGACATGGCGCAGACGGCCGGGCTGCTCCCCATCGACCTGCAGGCGATAGGCTGCGACCTGGCGGCCCTGCCGGGCCACAAGGGGCTGTACGGGCCCATGGGCACCGGCGCGCTCTGCGTAGCGCCCGGCGTGGAGCTCCGGCCACTGCGCCGCGGCGGCACCGGCTCCAGCTCGCAGAGCGTGTATCAGCCCGACGAGCTGCCCGACAGCCTGGAGAGCGGCACGCTCAACCTGCCGGGCATAGCGGGGCTCAACGCGGGCATCGCCTTCATCGCCGGTCACGCAGCCGAGGTGCGCGGCGCCGAGCGAGAGCTGCTGGGTCGGCTCCTTGAGGGCCTCGCCGGGCTGGGCGCGCGCATACTCGGCCCGCAGGACGCCCAGGGGCGGGTGGGCGTGGTCAGCTTTAATCTGGGCTCCACGCCCTCCACCGACATCGCCGACGCGCTGAGCGGCGACGACGACTCCGGCTGCATCGCCGTGCGCGCGGGCCTGCACTGCGCCCCGCTGGCGCACGAGCATTATGGCACGCTGGCGCAGGGCGCGGTGCGCATCTCGCTGGGCGCGTTCAACACCCCGCAGGACGTGGAGGCCGTGCTGAGGGCGCTGGAGAGGTTTGCTGGATAGCGTGGGGGCGTGAGAGAATGGCTGGGCTTGGGGAGCAGGGATGATGCGCGCTGTGTCATGTGGGATCATTGCCAGTTGCATCCTCATTTCGGCACAGCGTTTGACGGGCATATGGCCATTCCGCACGACCATTGTGCGCACATTGGCACAGCCGAAATTCCCACAGCGCGCGAAAGTCCGCTGCATCCATGCGGCGGCGGTTTCGGCGCGGCGGTTGATGGGCGCATGGGCATTCCGCGCGGCCAATTCCACGCAGCTCCTTTGCGCAAAGCAGCGTGGCCGAACTTGCCTCAGCTGCGCCAGCAGAACACACTCTTCACGCGGGCAGAACAACCCGCGCACGGCATTGCGTACCGCACATCGCATACCATGCTCCCAGCCGAACCGCCCGCGCCCTGTGATGAGTCCATCGCGCCCGTTGCCGTTTCATCAGCATGTCAGCGATTTTGCAGCATCCCTTGCCGCGTCCATTCCCCTCTCATCCCCCTCAACGCAAAGCGGCGCGGCCGGGAATATCCCGACCGCGCCGCAGCGCCCTGTCCGTTCACACGCAATCGCTAATCCGCTCCGGCGTGCGGACATCCGCCAAGTCCGACCCATCCGGCTCCGCCCCTGCCGCAGCGGCGTCATCCGTCCGGCCGTCCGGCAGCGTCCAGCCCGCCTCCACCATGTCCGCCGCCGCCTGCCAGGCCGCGCACAGCTGCGCGTCGCTCTCCCGCCAGTCGACCTCGCCCGAAACTATCATGCCGCTCAGCGCTGCCGAGGCGTCGCCGTCCGCCAGAGCCACCTCGATGTCGGGCACTATGCCGTTGCCCTGTATCACATGGCCCGAGGGCGTGAAGTAGCGCGCCGTGGTGAGCTGGTAGCCCGAGCCGTCCGACAGGCCTATCACGCTCTGCACTATGCCCTTGCCGAAGGTGGTCTCGCCCACCACCACCGCCGCGCCCATGTCCTGGGCCGCGCCCGTGAAGAGCTCGCTCGCGCTGGCCGAATAGCCGTTCACCAGCACCGCCATGGGCTTGCCCCAGCACTCTCCGTCTGAGTAGAACTCCTGCCGGTTGCCGTGCCGGTCCTCGATGTAGGCGTAGAGCCCCTCCGGCATCAGGGTCTCCACCACGCTTGTGACCACGTCCAGATTGCCGCCCGGGTCGTTGCGCAGGTCGACTATCAGCGCCTGCGCGCCCTGCTCCTCAAAGTAGTCCACCGCCTGCTTAACGCCCACGGCGGCGTCGCCCTGAAATTCGTATATGGCCATGTAGCCTATCGCCGGGCCGTCCCCGCCGTCCAGCATGCAGTACTCTACGCGGTTCATGTGGATAATCTCGCGGCTCAGCGTGTAGTCCGCCATTTCGCCGCCGCGCAGTATGGTGAGCGTTATCTGCGTGCCCTCCTCGCCGCGCATGTAGCTCAAGAGCTCGGTGCGGTTGGATGGCATGCCGCTCGCCTCAGCGCTCCCGGCCGCGGGCACGGGCAGATACGCCGTGCTGCCGCCCAGCGCCGCCGCGACCGGATAGCCGTCCACGGCCACTATCAGATCCCCCGCCGCCAGGCCCGCGCGCTGGGCGGGCGAGCCCTTGAAGCAGCGCGTTATCAGCATGGAGCTGGCATCCGCGCTGTCCAGCACCTGTATGCCGATGCCGGCGTACACGCCCTCGCTGTCACTTATGGCCGCCGCCCACTCCTCGGCGGTGTAGTAAAACGTATAGGGGTCGTCCGCCACGGCCAGCATGCCCTCTATCGCGCCCTCTATGAGCGCGTCGCCGTCCAGCTCCAGGTAGTAATCGTTCAGCATGCCCTCATATATCTGCTCCAGCTTGCTCAGCCCGGCGTCGTCCGCGCCCAGCGCCGCAGCGCCCTGGCTCAGCGGGCGCTCGGTAAATTCGGCCAGCGACGCTCCGGCCAGGAATGCCAATATGACCGCTATGGCCAGCGTCAATCTGCTCTTTCTGTCCACGGCATGCCTCCTGCAATACTTCCCGTGAGCGCATTATGCCGCGCCACGGGGCTTACTATTCCCGGAAAAAGCGGGGCGGCCGCGCCCCGCGCAGGCTGCCAGGGCCCGGCAGCGCGCGAAGGTCGATGCCTGCCCGCGCTTCGTTCGTGTACGGCGGTGTTCACGCTAAAAGCGCATCATCTTCCGCACCGAAAGGACGGAGCTTTTCGGCTGGAAACAAACGGGGCGGATTGATGGCGGAGGAACCTGCGCTCTCGCCCGTCATGCTTGCTGAAAGCCCCGGTAGCCCGCTCGCCATTCGTTCGCTTCCGGCAACGTTCACACCCCAACATGCATCATCTTCCGCGCCGAAAGTTCGGAGCATTTCAGCGGAAAACAAACGTGGCGGATGACTGACGGAGGTGTCTGCGCTCTCGCCTGCCGGATTGCCAAAGGCCCCGGTAGTGCGCCAACGTGCATCAACTTCCTCGCCGAAAGTCCGGAGCTTTTCGGCGGGAACCCTGCTGGGCGGATGACTGACGGATATGCCTGCTCCCCCGCCCGCCAGCTCGCCAGGCTCCCCTATAAGCAGAGCGGGGCGGCTGCGCCCCGCGCCGCCGCCCCCTGGCTCCATCATATGCGGCCCATCGGCTGGCCCATGCCGTTCGAGCGCGTTTTATCCATGCCGGATTTGCCCAGCAGCATCATCATCTTGAAGGTGACGGCGTCGTCAAAGTCGCGCAGATCCAGCCCGGTTATGCGCTGCACCTTGTCCAGCCGGTACACCAGCGTATTGCGGTGGATGTAGAGCTGACGCGCGGTCTCACTCAGGTTCAGGCTCTTTTCGAAGAACTTCTCTATGGTGTGAATCATCTCTTCGTTGAAGAGGCGCGCCGTCTTGCGGTTGAACATCATCGCGTTGTAGCGCAGGCCCATCTCGCGGGGCACGTCCGCCAGGAAGCGCTCCAGCAGCAGGCGGCGGTAGACGTACACGCCGTCCTCGGGTGCGTATATGCGGCCCACGTCTATCGCGCGGCGGCTCTCGCGGAAGGACTCGCCCAGCTGGCTCAGGCTCTTCTTGGGGTCGCCCAGGCCGATAAGCGCGTGGTAATTGGTCTCGCTCATCAGCGTGTTCTGCACGGCCAGGGCGAACTGCTCCATGTCCTCAAACGAGTGCAGCTCGTCCATGGTCTTTATCAGCACCAGCGTGTGGCGGTCCATCTCGACCATCATGTCGTTGCCCAGCCACTGCATGGCGTCGCCCAGGACCTGCTGAATGGTCTCGGCGTCCACGTTTATCAGGTGCATGGTTATCACGCTGCGGGTCTTGTCCATCTCCATGTGGTATTCCTGCGCCAGCGACTCCAGCTCCGCGCCCTCGATCTCCTCGCGCAGTATGCTGCGCAGGGCATCCTCCTTGTCGGCGTGGGGCACCATGTTGCGGCTGATGGACGATATCAGCGCGCCCGCCAGGGTCGCGCAGTCCACGGCCGCCTGGCCCTGCCCCTGCACGCTGAGCACCAGTGTGGGGTTGGAATCGGTGCGCACCAGCACATACTGACCCATCGTCAGCGGCTGCCCGGGCACGTCCAGTCCATGCTGGGGCAGCGGCAGCACCCTGTCCAAATCGTCAGGCAGCAGCACGCGGCCGGTCTCATCCATCACGGTCACGGGCAGGGAAATCTTGGAAAGCACCTGACTTATCTGAGTGAACAACCTCTTATCCAGAAACACGTTAATCTCCTTCCGCATCGCAAGCGCGAACGCATAGTACTCAAGCGCCCGGATGCTCCGGGCAAGCTCCCCTCACCTATTGATTATATCATATCATGCATTTCGGTATTCAGCATTGATTCCGCGTTAAGGATTGGTATCAATGCACGAAAATTCCGCGCTTTTCGGGGTTTTCCGCGGGGCTTAACGCGCGCAAAAGAGGCCGCGCACAGGAGGTACAAAGCCTCCCGACGCGGCCACGTAAATCGCTTACGGACTCAGATCAGCCCGGCTCAGCGCATCATCAGCGGGTCAGTATGGTAGCCTCGGTGTCCTTATCGAAGAAGTGCAGGCGATTGACGTCGAACGCCACCTTGATCTTGTCGCCGGTGCGGGCAACAGAGCGGGGATCGACGCGGGCGACGATGTTGCCGTCCTTGCCGGTGGTCTTCAGATACAGGTAGGTCTCGGAGCCCATCAGCTCAACGACTTCGACGTCAACGTCGATAACGCT
>JBJEUC010000508.1:0-1959 GCA_051883635.1 Candidatus Fimadaptatus sp. | reverse complement strand
TACATGAAGCGCAACGGCGGCCATGAGCTGACCGGCGACGCGGAGGAGTGCAAGACCGATTACAGCGCCCAGGGCCAGTCGATACTGATGGCCAATTACCGCCAGTTCATACATCCCGAATACTCGGTAAGGCAACTGCTGGTCGAGCATCAGCACTTCAATGATCCCGAAAAGCGCGACCACATACGCCGCACGCTGGAACGCGCCATTGCGCAAAGCGCGATACCGATAATCAACTACAACGACCCGGTATCCGACGAGGAGACGCGCAAGTTCGAGCTGACCGAGCTGCGGCGCGTGAGCGACCACGTTGTGGAATGTGTCGACAACGACGAGACCGCCGCCGTGGTGAGCGAGCTAATGCACTCGCATTATCTGCTGATAATGACCTCCACCGAGGGCATATACCGCGACCCGACCGACCCGGGCACGCTGGTGGAGGAGATACGGGCCGATACGGCGGAGACGTGCATAGAGAGGATACGCGCCATGCAGCGCTGCTGCGTGGGCACGTCGCGCAAGGGCTCGGGCGGGGCGCATGCAAAGCTGGAGTTTTCGATAGACCCCGTGCGCCGCGGCACGGTGGTGCTGATAGCCCATGCGCGGCATCGCATATCCGATATACTGGACGGACGCGCGCCGCATACGCGCATAGGCGTGTATTGAGGGCCGCATTCGGGCCGTTTGCATGTATGCGGCCCTGCTTATTATGCGCAGAACGGTCAAAGGAAAAGATTTCGCCGTGAAAACGTTAAATGTAGACATTTTTATGAATTATCGATGCAGCCACTTGTAATTGCCGCGATTAGTCCTATAATATAGGTAACAACGTTTGCGAAAGGGATGTTATTGATGAAAACTCGTATACATTATACCAGCCCCAAGGGCTGTGCAGAAGCCGTTGCCGAAGCGATAGCGCGTGAAGCCACGCAGCCCAAAGAGCCGCTGCCGCCGGCGTATATGCCCGAGGCCGTTCCGCTCATGTTCCTGGGCTGCGAGGAATCGGGCGGCAAGATCGACAAGGTGATGCAGGCTTTCATCAGCACCATGGATACCAAGCGCGTGAGCCATGTGGCGCTGTTCACCACCTCGCCCAAGGGCACCCATGCCACCGCCGATGCCATCAAGCAGGTGTTTGTGGGCAAGGGCATCAAGGTCGTGGGCGATATACTCGTGACCAACGGCAAGGGCGGCTTCCTGCAGGGCGGCAAGCGTCCCACCGATGAGGACCTCAGCAAGGCGCGCGCGTGGGCCAAGAAGCAGATAGACGGCGTGCTGGCCGAGGATCGCGCGTAATCAAATAACAAAGGCAGTTTCGCAGGGAGGCGATGAGATATCGCCTCCCTGTTCTTTTTGGCGAACAGTGCGGTTGTATGAATATGCACACGCAACGGAAGGAGAGCGGCTGGGCAGTGCGTCGGGGATGAACAAACATTCATCTAAAATAGCACTCCAACTTAGTTATGTTGTTCACTTTGTTGCGCACATTGGTAAGAAAATAAGGATAAATGTGAAGAAAACGTGTTGACTGATAAGAAAAGGTATGGTAGAATGCATACAGTAGCTTTGCGGAATGGATGAGGGAAAGCTGAATATCAGCTGTCTGCTCCGCAATGCCAATAATTGCAAGGAGGTCTGTCACAATGAAAAAGGTCTTCGTTTTGCTCCTGGCCCTGTGCCTGGCACTCAGCGGCGTGACCGCGTTTGCCACTCCCGAGAGCATGGTCGACTTCTCGAACCTTGCTTTCAACGATGACACCAGCCCCATAACCTTCGACCTGTACCTGGACTTTGACTGGTACGCGGTCGACACCTGGGGAAAGGATGAGGTTTCCCAGTACATAACCGAGACCACCGGCGTGTCGTTCGAGGCCTACAAGTCCTCCGACCTCTCCGAGCTGGGCGTGCTGCTTGCGGCCGACGAGCTGCCGGACATCATCTTCACCTCCAACCTCGTGC
>JBJEUC010000507.1:0-8028 GCA_051883635.1 Candidatus Fimadaptatus sp. | reverse complement strand
ACCACGCCACCCCGGCGGCCTACTACGCCAAGCAGCCCAGCCGCAACGACTACTACGAGATAGCCGTGCAGGGCATCACCGGCAGCACCGTGGACTATCTCGCGGGCGGCGGCTTCAAAAAGCCCACCGGCGCTGACAAGGACAACCCCCAGCCCGACATAATGGAGCTGGCCGTGGAAAACGGCTGGAGCATACCTACTACCAACGAGGAGATACGCGAGCTGAACGCCGAATCCGGCCGCGTGCTGGCGATAAACCCCGTGCTGCAGGATTCCAGGGCCATACACTACGAGATAGACCGCGAGCGCCTGGCGGCCGTCGGCGAGGACGTGCTCTCCCTGGCTGACTTTGTCCGCTCCGGCATAAACGTGCTGGACAACGAGAACGGCTTCTTCATGATGTGCGAGGGCGGCAAGATAGACTGGGCCGGTCACGCCAACGACGCCGCCACCTCCATACACGAGACCATGGCGCTGAGCGACGCGGTGCAGGTGGCCCTGGACTTCGCCGCGGAGCATCCCGACGAGACGCTCATAATAGTAACTGCCGACCATGAGACCGGCGGCATGACCATAGGCTTTGCCACTACCGCCTATGACACCCACTTCACCTACCTGACCAACCAAACAATCTCCTTCACCGACTTCGACACCGTGATAGGCGAGCTGCGCGAAAGCGGCGCCTCCTTCGAGGACGCGCTGGCCCAGATAGAGACCTACTACGGCCTGACCACCGAGCCGGACAAGGATCTGAGCCTCACCGAGACCGAGCTTGACAGCCTCAGGGCCGCGTTTGAACTGAGCATGACTCCCGCCGACGCGCGCGAGCTCGGCGAGCAGGAGGCCCTGCTCTACGGCGGCTACGAGCCCCTGTCCATGGCGGTATCCCACATCATCAACAACAAGGCCGGCCTGAGCTACACCTCCTACGCCCATACGGGCCTGCAGATCCCGGTATATGCCACCGGCGTGGGCGCGGAAGCCTTCTCCGGTCTGTATGACAACACCGGGATATTCACCCGCACCATGGAGGTAATGGGCCTTCAGGCTGACTGAGCCCCTATCCCGCAGCAAAACACGGAGCCGACGGTCATGCCGCCGGCTCCTGTTTTGCAGGCGCCTACCAGATAATCCGGAGGTTCATCATGAAGAAAAACACCCGCCGCAGCCTGGTCCTCTGCCTGGTCATGCTGGCCTTCTGCGGCCTTCTCTGTCTGCTGCCGGACAGGTATCTCAACGTCACCTCCGCCTTCCCCCGGGAGCAGGTGCGCGTGGATGCGGTGGACAACAGCATGCTGGATGTCGTGGGCATGACCTACAACGGCGTGCAGCCCTGCCAGGTGACCATACTCACCGGCGAGCACCGGGGCGAGACGTACAGCTCCTACAATTACCTGAACTCCGCGCTGGACAAGGACAAGCTCTTTGCGCCCGGCGAGACCGCCTGGGCCATGCTTCAGGAGGGCGCAAACGGCCTGACCGTCACCCTGATAGACCACTATCGCGCCGCCATAGAGCTGAGCGCCGTGGGGATACTTGCGCTGGCGCTGATACTGCTCGGCGGCATGATAGGCTGCGGCGCAATGGTCTCGCTGGTGGCCAGCGCGGTCATCGTATGGAAGCTGCTCATACCGCTGCTGCTGCAGGGCGTCAATCCCATGCTTGCCGCCTTCGTCACGGTGCTGGTGCTCACCGGCATAATAGACCTGCTGGTGGCCGGCTTCACAAGGCGCTGCCTGGTGGCCGTGCTGGGCTCGCTGGCCGGCACGCTCACCACCTGCCTTGCCGCGGTGCTGCTCACGCACCTGCTCAAGCTGGACGGCGGCGACCTGCCCTACGTGGTGCCGCTGCTGGCCCAGTCCACCATGGGCGTGGACACCCGCAGTCTGTACATCGGCATGGTGTTCCTGGCCAACTCCGGCGCGCTGATGGACCTGAGCATGGACGTATCCGTATCCATGGAGGAGATACGCCGTCACCGGCCCGACATCAGCCGCGCGGCGCTCATGAAAAGCGGCCTGACCGTGGGCCGCAGCGTGCTGGGCACCATGACCACGACGCTGATGCTGGCCTACTCGGGCAACTATCTGTCCATGCTGATGTACTTCGTGGGCCAGGGCACGCCGCTGGGCGACGTAATAAACCTCAAGTACGTCGCCAGCCAGCTGCTCAACACCCTGGTAGGCAGCTTCGGTCTGGTCGCCGCCGCGCCGCTCACGGCGCTGATAGCCGCCGCCCTCTACGTAAAGGACAGCGGCGCCTCCCGCAGCCGCGCCCAATAGGCGCATACGCAGCGCGGCCCGCCGTCGGAGCTCTCCGGCAGGCTGGCCGCGCGGGCTTGGCAAAGCGGGTGAGCAGGCCCCCGCCGTTCCCCCACGCAGTTTCCGCTGAAGTCCTGCGGATGTCCGGGCGCGAAAGCTGCGGCAACTTTGGGCGTACAAGCCGCCGGAGGCGATGAAAGCGCGTCGGGGCTGCGGCTCTCCCGCGCTCTCCCGGGGCCTGGGGACAGAAAGCGCGGCCGGCCGCCGGAGCTCTCCGGCAGGCTGGCCGCGCTTATTCATGCGTCTTTACCGGTCAGACCCGCCCGAATCACTTTTTGGGCTCGAGGACTTCCATGCCGCCCATGTAGGGGCGCAGCACCTCGGGTATGATGACGGAGCCGTCCTCCTGCTGGAACTGCTCCACTATCGCGGGCATCAGGCGGCTGGTGGCCAGGCCGGAGCCGTTGAGCGTATGTACGTACTCTATCTTCTTGGTCTCGGCGCGGCGGAAGCGGATGTTGCCGCGGCGCGCCTGATAGTCGCGCGCGTTGGACACCGAGGAGCACTCCTTGTACTCGTTCATGCTGGGCAGCCACAGCTCCACGTCGTAGGTGGTGGCCATGGAGGCGGAGCAGTCGCCCGCCGCCAGCTTGCTCAGCTGGAAGTGCAGGCCCAGGCCCTCGACCAGCGCGCACGCCTTGCGGATGAGCTCCTTGAGCATGGCGTCGGAGTCCTCGGGCCTGGTGTAGCCGAACATCTCCACCTTGTTGAACTGATGGCCGCGTATCATGCCGCGCTCGCTGGCGCGATAGGTACCGGCCTCGCGGCGGTAGCAGGGCGTGTAGGCAAACAGCTTGCGCGGCAGCACGCTCTCGTCGAGTATCTCGCCGCGGTAGAGGTTGATGAGCGCGGTCTCGGCGGTGGGCAGCATAAAGCGGAAGCCCTCCTCGTTGAGCCGGTAGACGTCCTCCTCGAACTTGGGGAACTGGCCGGCGGTGAGGCCGCACTCGTATGTGAGCATATGCGGCGGCAGCATGAACTCGTAGCCGTCGCTTATGTGGGTATTGATGAAGTAGTTGAGCAGCGCCCACTCCAGCTGCGCGCCCAGGCCGGTATAGAGCCAGTAGCCGTTGCCGCCCATCTTGACGCCGCGCTCGTAGTCGATAAGGCCCAGCGACTGGCACAGCTCCACGTGGTTCTTGCCCTCATAGGGCAGCTGGGGCTTTTCACCAAAGGTGTAGACCACCTGGTTGTTCTCCTTGCCGCCGGCGATGACGTCCTCGGCGGGCAGGTTGGGCAGCGCCAGCATGAACTTCTCTATCGCTTCTTCAAGAGCACCCTGCTTTTCGTCCAGCTGCTTTACGCGGTCGGCCATGCCCTTGAGCTGCTCCAGCAGCGGGGCCACGTCCTGACCCTGCTTGCGCAGCGCGGGCATCTGCTTGTTGAGCTTGTTGCGCTCGGCCTTGATGCTCTCGTTTTCGGCCAGTATCGCGCGGCGCTCCTCGTCCCACTTGAGCAGCTCGGTAAAGTCGGCCTCATAGCCGCGCTTGGCAAGGCCCGCCTTTACGTAGTCGGGGTCCTTGCGGATAAGGTTAAGATCCAGCATTGCAATATTCCTCCTGCCTGAAATTCTCCGCTAAAAAAATAAAGCCCCTGCCTTGCGCAGGGGCGAAATCTTTCGCGGTGCCACCCTAGTTAAGCCTAAACGGCCCTCATGTGCGCTCTATCGGGCGTGCCCGTGCGGCTCCTCGCCGCCCGCTCCCGGCCGGAAATCGCGCTCCAGGACCCCGGCTTGCACCAACCGCCGGTTCTCTTCAGTCCGCCGCGCGCGACCTTGCCGTTCATCGCGTTGTATCTATTATAGGCCATTTCGCGGAAATTGCAAGTAAATTTTGCTGGGCGGGGCAGATGGATGGGCAAGCGGGGGGACGGTGCGGCGCGGGCGCTCGTACGGCGGGCGCGGACATGATGCGTGGCGGGGATGGGTGGGATAAGCGGGGGGCGCAGGTTGGATGCGTGGCAAGCTCATGCAGGCTGCTCAGCGGGTGCTGGCGCGGTGTACAATGGGCGCTGACGCGTTGCGCGGTAGGCGCGAACAGACTGCCCAGCAGGCGCAAGCGCGTTGCACGGTGGGCGCTGGCGGGTCACGCAGCGGGCGCTGACAGGCTGCTCAGCAGATGCAAGCGCGTTGCGCGGCGGGCGCTGACGCGTTGGCGCGGTGGGCACCGTCGCATTGCGCGGCTGCATAGTCAGACCGCTTACCGGGCGCAAGCATGTTGCACAACGCGCGCAGGTTGGATTCGTGGCAAGCTCATGCAAGCTGCCCAGTGGGCGCAAGCGCGTTGCGCGGCAGCATAGTTAGGCCGCTTACCGGGCGCAAGCGTGCCATACAACGGACGCTGACTTGTTGCGTGTGGGCGTGGGCGGGATGTTCAGCGGGCACAAGCGCGTTGCGCGGTAGGCGCATTTGGGGTGAATGGCTTGCGCGGGCGTGCTGTGCAGAAGCGCAGTCAAGCCGCTCAGTGGGCTCAAGCACGTTGCGGGCGGGCGCAAGCGGGTTACGCAACGGGCGCTGGCGGGTCGCGCGGTGTGCGTGGGTGTGATGTTCAGCGGCGCATACGCGTTGCGCGGTGGGCGCTGGCGCATTGCGCGGCAGCATAGTTAGGCCGCGCAAGCGCGCTGCACAACGGGCGCTGGCGGGTTGCTCGGCGGACGCTGGCGGGATGTTCAGCGGGCGCAAGCGTGTTGCACAACGCGCGCAGGTTGGATTCGTGGCAAGCTCATGCAGGCTGCCCAGTGGGCGCAAGCGCGTTGCGCGGTGTGAGCTGGTGCATTGCGCACCATCGCATTTCATGCGAACAGCAGGCGCAGACGAGCCGCGCGACCGTCACCGGCGCTCCGCCCAGTTTGGCGCGATATCACCTCCCGCGCCGCGCGTAGGGGCGCAAAAAAACCGCCTCCCGGATGAGAAGCGGAAAAATCAGATCCCATGAGTGCCGTCTGCCCCGTCTTTTTCACCCGCCACGCTGGCAGGGCGGTGCCCTGCAGCCGCTTGCTGCCGTCCCCTGGCGCCCAAAGGGCGGGGGCATGACATCCGCGGACTGACGCGAGCTCCATTTTATGAAGTGTCGGTAAAAACAAAGACATAACGAACACCACAGGATATTCAGCTTTTGTATCGCCCCCGGCCGCGTACAGTGTCCGCCTGCCGCTTGGGCAAGATGATTATACCCCGAAGCACCACCACTGTCAAGGGCATACGACCATTTGTCACGCTTTTTAAATATTTGCGCGCGCCGCCTTCAGCGTGCCGTCCCCGGGCAGGAGAGCGCGCCCTGCGGGGCTTGGGCAGCGTCCGTTTTCATATGCTCCAAGGGCCGGCGACCGCCCAACTCGCTCAAGTACCCCTGTCACATCCGGCCTGCGCACATTTTTTCTCATCCAATGTCCGCCTTGCCGGCGTCCGGGCCGCGTCCGGCATGGGCGTGTTCCGGTCGCGCCTAAGACCGGTCAAGCGCGAAGGGCGGCGGGGAAGCCGCTCCCCCGCTGCCTCACTGTCACGCCAGCGCCACGCACTCTATCTCCACCAGGCCGCCCATGGGCAGCGCGGCTACCTGCACGCAGCTGCGCGCCGGGTAGTCGCCCTCGAAGAAGGAGGCGTACACCTCGTTCACGGTCTTGAAATCGGCCAGATCCTGCACGAATATCACGGTCTTGACTATATCGGCATAGCCCAGCCCGGCCGCAGCCAGTATCTCGCCCAGGTTGCGCATGGCCTGCTCGGCCTGCGCGCGCACGCCCTGCGCCAGCTTGCCCGTGGCCGGGTCGAGGCCCAGCTGGCCGCTGGTGAACACGGTGCCGCCCACGCGCGTGGCCTGGGAATACGGGCCTATCGCTCCGGGCGCCTTGTCGGTATGGATTATCTGCTTTGCCATATTCATTCTCCTTTTTGTCGGTAGTTCCGCCTAGATATACGCCGCGTGCGGCGCTTTTTCCTGCCCGCGGGGCGCAATTTGTCCGCCCCTGCGCTATTTGAACTTGACAGGCGCGGCCGACTGTGTCACAATAGCTATCGTTGACCGCGCGGCAGCCCCTGCCGCCTCTCCCGCCGCTGCGCGGGCCGTCGGCCCGGCGCGGCAAAACAGGACTTTCGCCGCATGCGTTCGGACGCACGCGCAATCAGGAGGCACACGCTAATGGAACAGTACGAAAACGTCTGTCTCGCAGTGGACGACATATACCTGCCCGCAGACGGAGTTGATATGAGCAAATGGGCGGTGGTGGCCTGTGACCAGTACACCTCCCAGCCCGAATACTGGCGCGAGGTGGAGCGGGAGGTGGGCGACGCGCCCTCCACGCTCCGGCTGATATACCCCGAGGCGTTCCTCTCCGAGGGCGACGCGCGCACGCAGGCCATAAACGCCGAGATGGAGCGCTGCCTGCGCGAGGGCGTGATCGCGCCGCGCGTGCACGGCTTCATACTGGTGGAGCGCCAGTGCCTGCACGGCGACCGCGTGGGGCTGATGGCCCCGGTCGACCTGGAGGCCTACGACTTTTCGGCGGGCTCGCGCTCCCCGGTGCGCGCCACCGAGGGCACCATACTGGAGCGCATACCCCCGCGCGTCATGATACGCCGCAACGCGCCCATAGAGTTGCCGCACATAATGATGCTGCTGGACGACGCCGGGCGCACGGTGATAGAGCCGCTCTACGAGATGCGCGAGAGCCTGCGCAAGGTGTACGACTTTGAGCTGATGCAGGGCGGCGGCCACATACGCGGCTGGGCCGTAGAGGGCGAGGCCGCCGACTTCGTGCTGAGCGCAATGGCCGGGCTGCGCAGCCGCTCGGGCGACATATTCATCGCCGTGGGCGACGGCAACCACTCGCTGGCCACCGCGCGCCAGTGCTGGCTCGACCTGCGCGACCGGCTCACGCCCGAGGAGCGCGCGCACCATCCGGCGCGCTACGCGCTGTGCGAGCTGGTCAACCTGCACAGCGAGGCGCTGGTGTTCGAGCCCGTACACCGCATGCTGTTCGGCGCGG
This sequence comes from Candidatus Fimadaptatus sp., assembly GCA_051883635.1. Classification (GTDB taxonomy): domain Bacteria; phylum Bacillota; class Clostridia; order Christensenellales; family Aristaeellaceae; genus Fimadaptatus. The sequence goes on along the minus strand of JBJEUC010000507.1, from coordinate 725 downwards.
ACATGGGCGAAGTGGTACACGACTTCGCCGCCTGGTGCGAGCGCGGCGGCATGCGCATGGAGCGCGGCGCGCGCGAGGGCCATGTGTTCCGCTTTGTGAACGGCTCCAGCGACATGACCGTGACCGTATCCGGCTCGCGCAGCGCGATAGACGTGGGCACGCTGCAGAGCTTCCTGGACGAATGGGTAAAGCTCCATGCGGGCGTGACGATGGACTTCGTACACGGCGAGGAGGCCCTGCGCCGGCTGGCCGCTCAGGACAACTGCTGCGGCGTGCTGATGGCGCCCATGGACAAGAGCACGCTCTTCCCCGCCGTGGAAAAGGGCGGCCCGCTCCCGCGCAAGACCTTCTCCATGGGCGAGGCGCACGAGAAGCGCTTCTACCTGGAGTGCCGCAGGATAACGGCCGAGTGAGGCCGACACGTTTGGGCCCATGCCCATTCACTTATGACGATATGGCAGCCCGCGCATTGATTTGCGCGGGCTTTGTTTGGCTTCGGAAGGGCAGCGGCCGCCAGGCGGGCCACGGAAGTCCTCCAGCGCTGCCGAAATGCGCGCCGGTGCGGCGGGGCTGCGGCCTGCCTGATTTCCCTTATGATGTTCCGTCAGCCCGCGCATTGGCTTGCGCGGGCTGTATTTGTCAACAAGCTGGTGGACGGGGGGAACAATCTCCCCGGCAGACTTCCACCCCCTACACAGATTCGCCTGCGCCCGAAGGACGCGGAC
>JBJEUC010000506.1:0-8032 GCA_051883635.1 Candidatus Fimadaptatus sp. | reverse complement strand
TGCGCTCCTGCCGCCGCAGCGAGATAGTCGCCTGCCGCGCGCGCGAGGTGTGGGACGCGCTCAACCTGCGCGACTGCGAGGAGTGCAACGTGTACGGCTGCGACTTTGCGCACACCTCGGATACCGGGCTCAAGCTCTGGCACAGCAGCCGCTGCCACATCGCCAACTGCGACTTCTCCTACGGCATACGCATAGACCCCGGCGAGGTGCATGCGCGCGATTCGTCCTCCGTGCTGATAGAGTCGGGCTCGGACGACAACTGGTTCTTCGGCAACGACATGTCGCACGGCGGCGACGGGCTGTTCATCCGCGTGCTCAACGGCTGGATGTCCTGCGGCAATGTGTTCATAGAGAACGACTGCTCCTACGCCAACAACAACGCCATAGAGGCCTGGTCGGACCGCAACACGTATATCCGCAACAAGGCCAACTACTCCAGCTACGGCTTCTGGCTGGGCAATTCGGACTACACCGTGCTGGAGGGCAACGAGGCGGCCTTCAACGGCGACCCGGCCTGGCACTCGAACGCGCCCGAATCCTTCGGCAACGCGGGCATTGCGATAGTGAACGGCTCGGGCAGCCACAGCGTGCTGCGCGGCAACTACATACACGACAACTGCGGCCCCGGCATCGCCATCCGCAACAGTCTGGACAACCCCTCGCGCCACTGGGTGATAGAGGGCAACCGCATAGAGCGCAACCGCGACCAGGGGCGCTATCGCGGCCACGGCATATACCTGCGGCACGCGCGGCTGATAGCGCTGGGCGGCAACGAGTTTGCGGGCAACGCGGGCGAGAACGTGCTGCGCGACGGCAACGTGGCCGACGTGACGCTGTTGCCCGGAGAGGGCGGCGCGGCGCAGGGGAACCTCGGCATCTGCGCGCGCTACGGGGCCTGGCCCCGCGCGGGCGAGAGTGTGGAGTTCGAATGCAGGGGCGCGCGGGGCGTATGCGAGTGGGAGTTCGGCGACGAGCGCACCGCAGTGGGCGCGCGCGCGGAGCATGTGTTCGACGTGCCGGGCCTGTACCCGGTGAGCGTCACCGCGCGCGACGGCGCGCATGCGGCGCTGGCGGGCATGACGCTCACCGTGCTGCCGGCCGACTTTGAGCCCCTGACCATAGCCGGGGCGCGCTCCGACGCGGAGGTCAGGCGCGAGGCGGGGCTCTACGGGGCCGAGGCTGTCTGCGCGCGGGCCCACGGCGGCAGCAGGCACACGCTCGCGCTGGACGTCGCGGGGCAGGCGTGCGCGCAGGCGGGCGCGGCGCTGGTGATGCAGGTGCAGCACTTCTCCGACGCGCCTACCGACTGGGACAAGCAGACCCGCTATCCGCGCATAACGCTTACCGGCGCGCAGGGCGGCGAGACGACGCTCGTGCCGCTCGGGCCGTGGCTGGAGATGCTGCACGCGCCCCGCAACGAGATGCGCGGCGAGGGCCGGCTGTTCGTGATACCGCTGCGCGGCGACGCCATGTTCGAGGCGCAGGGCGCGGGCCTGGGCTGCGACGAGGCGATTACGGGCGTGAGCATAGAGTACGGCGGCATGGGCGAGGGCATAAGCGAGCTGCGCATAAACGCCCTGGGCCTGGCGGCCGCGCCCGCTGCGGCCGCGAGCTGGCCCGATGCGGCCGCAGAGGCGCAGCCCGTATGCGAGGGCGAGGTACTGCGCGGCGACGCGCGTGAGGTCGTGGGCGCACGCGGCGCGCTGCGGGGCGACGCCACCGCCCGCGTGACGCTGGCGGGCGCGGGCGCGCTGGGCTGCGTGTTCCCGCTGGCGCGCGTGATAGACCGCGTGGAGTGCGTGTTCTACCAGAACCTGACCGGATCGGACGGGGCGCACGGCGAGCGCCTGCCCTCGGGCTGCGCGCTGGAGGCGCTCATCGCGGGCGAGTGGCGCGAGGTGGACTGCGGCGCGCCCCGGCCCCGGTTCAACGCGGCGACCGTGTTCGCCTTTGCGCCGCTGGAATGCGAGGGCGTGCGCGTGCACTTCGAGGGCGGCGCGTCGATAGCGCGGCTCTCGGCCCGCCATACGCGCGCGCTGCCCGTGCGCGTGAGCGCCGCGCCGCGCCGCGAGGCGGTGGACGCGCTCTGGGTCAAGCTGAACAAGGAGCTCAACGGCAACGGCTCGCCGCTGGGCGAGCTGACCGCGCGGGTGTTCAGCCTGGACGGCGAGGGCAAGCTGGCCGACTGCCTGTTTGAAGCGCGCGTGCCTGCGGACGCCATACGGCCCTACGAGCCGCTGCGCATAGCCACGCCGGGGCTGACGCTCGCCGAGGGCGAACGCTGCGCGCTGGCGCTGGGCCAGACCGAGCGGGCGCACTCGCGCACCGAGGGCGACTACTACCGCTGGATAGGCGGCCACATCGACTGCGACGAGACCTTCGCCATATACGACGGCGGCAGGACGCTGCCCAGCGACTACGACTGGGGCACGGCCTGGCTGCGCGTGGAGGCGGGCGAGGCGGCGACCGACCTCACGCACGACTCCGACCACGTGGGCACGCGCTTTGGCATAGAGGGCATGGAGTGCCGCTACCAGACCTTCCGCGCGCCCAGCCAGTGCGGGCTCATTGCGGACGGGCGCGTGGCGGGCGCGGGCTACGAGCTGCGCGGCGAAGTGGAGCTTGAGCCTGCTGCGCCCTGCGCGGCGCTGGACATATACGCGCCCGAGCGCTCCGAAGCGGTGCTGGAGGTCGCGGACGCGCAGGGCAGGGTGCTGGCGCGCGCACAGGGCCTTGAGCGGGGCCGCAACCGCCTGGAGCTTTCCGGCGCCTGCGCGGGCAGGCTCACGCTGCGCGCGGACGGGCCCGTGCGCATGACTGAGGTGGAGGTGATGGGCCTGTGAGCGGGAAGCTGACGGTATATGCGGTGCCGCATACGCACTGGGACCGGGAGTGGTATTTCACCCGCACGCGGTTCCAGATGATGATAGTGGACATGATGGACCGGCTGCTGGAGATACTTGGGAGCGACCCGGACTACGTGTTCCTGCTGGACGGCCAGCTGATAGCGCTGGAGGACTACATGCGCGTATGCCCGGAGCGCCGGGAGGAGATACGGCGCTACGTGGAGCAGGGCAGGCTGGCCATCGGCCCCTGGTACGTGCTGCCCGACGAGTACCTCTGCTCGGGCGAGGCGCATATACGCAACTTCATGGAGGGCGCGCGCCTGGCGCGGGAGCTGGGCGGCCAGTCGCGGCTGGGGTACCTGCCCGATTCGTTCGGCCATCCCTCGCAGATGCCGCAGCTGATGCGCGCACTGGGCATGCGCGAGCTGATATTCTGGCGCGGCCCCGGCCCCGAGATAACCCATGCCGAATTCGAGTGGGAGGGCCGCGACGGCAGCCGCATACTGGCGCTGAACATGGTCTACGGCTACTCGAACGGCGCCTGCCTGCCCGAGGGCGAGGCGGAGTGCGCCGAGCGGCTGGACCATGAGCTGGACAAGCTCAGGCGCATGTCTGCGCTGGACATGGCGCTTTTGATGAACGGCTCGGATCACGTGGCCCCCGACGCGGACGCGCCCGCCAAGCTGCGCCGCTACGCGGCAAAGCATCCGGAGGTGGAGCTGCGCATAAGGCCGCTTTGCGAATACGTTGCCGAGGCGCACGCGCGCGCGGCCGGACGCGAGCTGCAGGTGGCGCACGGCGAGCTGCGCTCGGGCTACCGGGCCTACCTGCTGGGCGACACGCTGTCCACGCGCATGCCGCTGAAGCAGCTCCAGCGCCGCACCGAGGTGATGCTGGAGGCGCATATGGAGCCCATGCTGGCCATGCTGGCCATGGAGGGCAAGCTGAGCTACCCCGGGGCCAAGCTGCGCCACATGTGGCGGCTGCTGCTTTCCAACCTGCCGCACGATTCGATATGCGGCTGCGGCGTGGACGAGATACACGCCGAGATGTTGGAGCGCTACCGCGAGCTGGACGAGTGCGCCGCGCAGGTGGAGCTGAACGCGCGGGCCGCGCTGGGCGGCGTGACTGACAGCCTTTCGCGCGGCATATGCCCGCAGGGCGACCCGGGCGCGGGCGTGGACGGCGTGGTCACGGTGTTTTCGACATTGACCGGCGGCCGCAACGCGCTTGCGCAGGTGGAGCTGGAGCGCGTGCTGCATCCCATACGGTACGTGGACTATGCCCATGACCAGCGCCTGCTGGAGCTGGAGGGCGACGATGCGCCCCGGCTGCCCACCGGCGTGGAGTTCATAGGCGCGGACGGCGCGCGCATAGCCGGGCGCATAGAGGAATGCTCCATCGTGGACACCGTGGAGCCCGACATGTACGCTCAGCCGACCATGAACCGCTGCCTCAGGATAAGGGCGAGCTTTGCCGCGCCCTGCTTCGGCATAGGCTGGCGGCAGTACGGCTACCAGCTGCTGTACGGCGGCGAGGCGGCCGCCGAGGCGCGCGCCTCGGTCGAAAACGAGTTCTTCCGCGTGGAGTGCGAGGCGGACGGCGCGCTGCGCGTGACCGACCTCCGGACAGGCGTGGAGTACGGCGCGCTGGCGCGGCTGTGCGATGCGGGCGACGCCGGCGACGAGTACACCTTTGACCCGGTGCCGGGCACGGTAGCGGGCATGCTGCCGGGCAGCGTGCGCGCCAAGGCGCGGGACGGCGAGCTGCTCATAAGCGGCGTGATGCGCCTGCCCGAGGGCGTGGACGCGACGCGGCGCGCGCGCGCTGCGGCCACGGTCGACTGCCCCGTGCGCCTGAGGGCGCGGGTCACGCCCGGCATCGAACGCGTGGATGTGCGCGTGGAGCTGGACAACCGCGCCCGCGACCACAGGCTGTGCGCGCTGTTCCCGCTGGGCGCGCGCGCCGGGCGCTGCCTGAGCGATTCGGTGTTCTCCATAGACGAGCGCGCGATAGTGCGCGGCGCGGGCGGCGACTACGCGGGCTGGATGGAGCGCCCCAACAACAGCTTCTTCATGAAGAACTTTGCCGACCTGTCGGGCGAGGGCAGGGGGCTGGAGGTAATGGCGAAGGGCCTGCCGCAGTTCGAGGTGGAGTGCGGCGAGTCGGGCGACGCGCTGCGGCTGACGCTGCTTAGGTGCGTGGGCTGGCTCTCGCGCAAGGACCTCGTGAGCCGCGACGGCAACGGCGGCTGGACCCTGGCCACGCCGGGCGCGCAGGAGCAGGGCGAGCGCGCGTTTGAGTTTGCGATATTCCCGCACGGCGGCGCGTCGGCGCAGGAGCTCTACGCGCGCGCGCAGGAGTATGTTGCGGGCGTGTACGCGCTTGCGACCTCGCGCGTGCCCGAGCGCCCCGCCCGGGGCCGGGAGCTCGTGCGCATAAGCGCGCCGGGCGTGTTCCTCTCTGCGCTCAAGCGCGCCGAGGACGGCAACGGTTACGTGGCGCGCGTGGTGAACATGAGCGACGAAACGGTGAACTGCCGCGTCGAGTGCGCGCTGCCGGGCGAGGTATGCGAGCTCACCGCCGACGAGCGCGCGCCGGAGACTGCCCGCGCGGCGCAGGGCGCGCTGGATATCGCGCTGGGCGCGTGGAAGATAGCCACGCTGGGCCTGGCGCGCCGCTGAGCTGGGCGGCAGATGGAGCCCGCCGTGTAAGCCGTGGAGCTTGCGCGGCGGGCAATTTGCGTGTGGGGTCAGGGGGCCGCAACTCTCCCGGGCTTGAATCGTTGTATGAGGAGGGTATGCCTGAAAGCGCGGCAGTTTGCGCCTTCCGTGCAAGCCGTGGGGCTTGCGCGGCGGGCGATTTGCGTGTGGGGGTCAATGGGCCGCAACTCTCCCGGGTTTGAATCGTTGTATGGAGTGGGTATGCCTGAAAGCGCGGCAGATAGAGCCCGCCGTGTAAGCCGTGGAGCTTGCGCGGCGGGCGTTTTGCGTGGGGGCAGGGGGCAGCAACTATCCCTGATTGAATGGTTTTATGGAGTGGGTATGCCTGAAAGCGCGGCAGATAGAGCCCGCTGTGCGAGCCGTTGGAGCTTGCGCGGCGGGCGTTTTGCGTGGGGGAGGGGCAGAGACCGCAACTCTCCCGGGCTTGAATCGTTGCATGGGGAGTTGATGCCTTAAAGCGCGGCAGATGGAGCCCGCCGCGTAAGCCGTGGGGCCTGCACGGCGGGCGTTTTGCGCAGGGCCTTGCATTTGCCGCAGGGCGACGGCGGAAAATGTGGCGCGCATTTACAAAAAAATGAAAATGCTGTATAATGAAAGCACGATACGCGGAAGGGACGGTGCTTGCTATGCACGTTGGAAAGGCGGCTGCCCGGAGATGGCGCTACGATCACCGCATATTCCGCATGTTCCTGCACAGCTATATGGCGATAATGCTGATACCGCTGCTGGTGAGCGTTATAGCCTTCACCAACATGTACAGCACGGCCATGTCCACCGAAAGCGAGCGGCTGGAGTACATGGCCTCCCAGTACGGTGCGGATATGGACTCCCGGATGGCGGCGGTGCGCGGGCTGATGAATCAGACCCTGCTCAGCCCGCAGCTGACGCGGCTGATACAGTCGGAGGGACTTGAGCGGGACAACGCGCTGATAACCAACGCGATGGAGTTCAAGCGATATCTCGCTTCGCTTGCGAGCAGCCCGATGATAGAGAACTACCTGGTGTACTTCAGCGGGGCGGATGTGCTGTTCTGCCAATCGGGCGAGGTGTACTACGACTCCTACGAGTACGTGGAGAAACAGTTTCCGTCGGACGTTATGGACGCAGGTCAGTGGCGCGAGCTGCTGCTCAGCGCGCGCGTGTCGGGCTACCTGCCCTCGCACACGGCGGGCATGGGCACGCTGCGCTCCATAAGTCCAGATATCACGCTCTACATGTACCCGATACTGTATAACGGCACGATACGCGGCAGCATGGTGGCAGTGATGCGCACCGATGCGCTGGTGCGCGCGATGCGCAGCGCGGCGGGCGCGTCGAGCGACATGGCGCTGTGGATAGTCGATTCGGCGGGCAACACGCAGCTGGCTTCGAGCGGCAATGCGGGCGTTAAGGGCGCGTGCGAGGCCGACGCGCCCGAATGGATAGTGACCTCGTTCCGCTCGGGCGACACGGCGTTCACCTACTATGTGGCGCTGCCCAAGGCGGCTGCGCTGGCCAATGTGTACCGCTCGACCGGCAACATGCTGCTGATACTGCTGGCGGCGCTGGCACTGGGAGTGGGGCTGGCGGTGCTGCTGGCGCGCAGGCAGGGCAGACCGCTAGACAACATCAGCCGCAACCTGAGCGCGCTTTACGCAAACGACCCGGAGGCCGGGGCGGACGGCCAGTCCACGCCCGCCATCGGCTATATAGACGCCTCCATAAACCGCCTGATAGACAGCCACAACGCCATAACCGACTACCTGGGCCGCCAGACCGGCCTGGTGGAGCGCATGTTCCTGGACAAGCTGTACGCGGGCCTGTTTGACAGCGAACAGGACATAATGGAGATGATGGGCCATCTGCAGCTTGCGCCAATAGACGGCGCCAAGCGGCTGCTGCTCATGCGCATGGAGAACGCCGACGCGGACGGCGAGCCTGCGGCGGGCGAGCCCGCGCTGGACGATGCGGGACTGCTCACGCGGCTGCTGGACGAGGAGCTGGCGCAGACGGGCGAAAAGAGCTGCCTGCGCTATGAGCCGGACATCAACTCCAGCACGCTGATAATGAGCGCGGGCGGCGAGGGCGACGCGCTGGGCGAGTTTGCCCGCGCGCTGAGCGCCGCGTTCAACCGGCGCACGCGCCTTAGGCTGCGCTGCGCGCTCAGCGAGAGCTTCGACGACTACGTCGAGGTATGGCGCATGTACCGCAGCTGCGCCGACGCGCTCAAGTATGGCGACGGCGAGCTGGTCATGGCGCGGGCACAGGGCGCGCGGCGGGGCGTGGACTACACCGTGGAGCAGGAGAGCCGCATACTCAACCTCGCGCTGGCCGGAAAGTCGGAGGGCGTCGCCGGGGCCATAGAGGAGCTGGCCGCCGCCAATGCGGGCGCGCCGCCGGCCCAGCTGGCCGACGCGCTGCACATAACGCTGCTGAGGCTGCGCACGCAGATATCCGAGCGCGCGCCGGAGGTATGCGCGCTGC
>JBJEUC010000505.1:0-8036 GCA_051883635.1 Candidatus Fimadaptatus sp. | reverse complement strand
CGCGCACCTGCGGCACCGAGCCGGGGGCGCTGGCCATGTCAGGGCGGTACATGGTCTGTATCGAGTCGACCACCACAAAGTCGGGCTGCACGCGCTCCACCTGGTCCATGACGTTGCAGATGTCGTTTTCGGCCAGCATGAGCAGCGAGCCCAGCGGCAGCTCGAGCCGCTGCGCGCGCAGCTTTATCTGCCGGGCCGATTCCTCGCCGGATACGTACAGCACCCGCAGCCCCTTCCCGGCCAGGTTGGACGCGACCTGCAAAAGCAGCGTGGACTTGCCTATGCCCGGCTCGCCGCCCACCAGCGTCAGCGAACCGGGCACTATGCCGCCGCCCAGCACGCGGTCCAGCTCGCCCACGCCGCTCAGCACGCGCGGGTTGTCCTCCTCGACTATCTCGCTGAGCAGCACCGGCTCCGCGCCGCTGCCGCGCGCCTGCTTGAGCTTCTTGCCCGCGACGGCGTCCGGCTCGGCCTCGATGGGGGTCTCGGTAAGCGTGTTCCACTGGTCGCAGGCCGGGCATTTGCCCAGCCAGCGCGTGGTCTCGTATCCGCATTCGGAGCAGACGTACCTTGTCTTGAGCTTTGCCATGCTATCCTCCGCATTAACATTTTTGCCGCATATATGGCGCATATCATGCAACCCCGGCGGCCCCGGGCCAGTCAAATAGTGTGCCGGACGCGGATGCGCGCCGGACAACTGTACGAAAGACATTATACCATGGCGCGCGCCGCATTGCCAAGCGCCATCGCACGCCCTGGCGCCGGCCCGTCCACCGGCACGCGCCTGAGGACGCGCCGCCTGCGGCGCTGACCGGGAGCGGGCGGCGGGGAGGAGGCCGCTCCGCCGCGACCGCAGCCGAAGCTGCCGCAGTGCGCCGGGCGGGATGCGCGGCAAGGCCGGAGCGCCGGGGCACGCTGCGCGCCGCGCTCTGCCCAGAAAAAACCGCGCATATTTCACTTATATGGCTTGTGGATGCTGGCCGTGCGGCGGTATAATGGATACAAACTGTCACAAATGCCGCCCGGCGCTGCGCCCGTAGACCGGAAGGCCCGGGCGGGGGCTTCAGGGGCTTTCGCCGGGCGGGCAGTACACTATGGGCCGCTATCCGGCGCGGAGGACGTACATGCGTATTGGCAAACAAAAGGACATTATAAAGCCCAAGAGTTCCGTAAGGCGCCCCCTGCGCGACAGGCTGCGCCTGGGCAGATGGCAGCTGGCGGCGCTGATACTCATCGCCGTGGCGGCGATATCCTGGACGCTGATAGCGCTGAGCAACGGCTCCGTAAGCACGACGACGCGCACGCTGTCGATACCCGGGCTGCCCGCCGCGCTGGAGGGCTATACCATCGTACACATAAGCGACCTGAACGGCGCGCGCTTTGGCGACGGGCAGGAGAACCTGGTCAAGGCGATATCGGCCGTGGATTACGACGCGATATGCATGACCGGCGACATGGTGGGCGAGAGCGGCGACGCGGGGCCGCTCCTGGAGCTGGTGGACGGCCTGGGCACCTCCCGGCCCATAATGCTGATAACGGGCGACAGCGACCCTGCGCCGCTGGCCGCCGAGCCCGACGAGGCGGGCTCGCTGTACGCGGACTACATAAAGGAGCTCATCGCGCGGGGCGTTACCTATCTGGACAGCCCCGTGTCCGTGAAGGTGGGTGACGCGACGGTGTGGTTCTCGCCGGCGCTCGCGCTCAACATGAATACGCAGGAGTACCTGACGAGCATGCAGGCGCGCTATGACAGCACCATGAAGGACGCTGAGGCCGATGTGGGCGCAGTGGCGGAGGCCGCGTATCAGCTCAGCCGCGCGCAGAAGCTCAAGACGGCGGCGCAGACCATGCAGTCCACGGACGTACACATAACGCTCAGCCATGTGCCGCTGTCGGATGACTTCGTGCGCTCGCTGCAGTACGCGGAGGGCGACCTGACGGCGGACTCGCTGTCGGAGGAGCGCGGCATGTACCTGCGCCTGATAGACGTGGCGCTGTGCGGCCACTATGTGGGCGGCCAGTGGCGGCTGCCGTTTGTGGGGGCGCTGTTCGTGCCGGACGAGCGGCTGCCGCGCGGCGGCTGGCTGCCGGACAGCGCGCAGGTCTCCGGGCTGCGCCGCTCCAATTCGGTATATATATATACCACCACGGGCCTGGGCGCGTCGTCGGCGTACGCGCTGCCCGGCTTCAGGCTGTTCAACTCGCCCGAGATAGTCGTCATAAAGCTTACGGCGCAGCTGGGAGTATGACGGCCGGTATGCACGGAAAACATTTTACGGGAATGTTGCAAATGTGCCCTCAAAATGTTTCAAAATGTGGTATAATGTATTGTAAAGACGCAATGATGCGGGCGCAAGGGCCCGTCCCCCGCCCTAAGAGAGCAATATGAGGAGGATAATGATGCGCAAGGGTAACATACTTATCAAGGCACTTGCCGTGGCGGCGCTGCTGATATGCACGCTGGCGCTGGCGGGTATCGCAATGGCCGAGGGCATAACGGTGGTCGAGTACACGCTGTACGACGACGGCTCGAGCGTGTCGGTCAGCTACGCTCTGGAGAAGGGCGACGGATATGTGCTCAAGGACTACATGACGCTCAAATCGTTCTCGTTCGTGATGGACCCCACGGGCGGCCCCGAATCCATGACGAACGACGAGATAATCGACGCCTGGGAGGCGGGCATGCGCGAATGGAACCGCCATCTCGCCACGCCCCTGTTCACGATGAACAACACCGTGGGCACGGTGGACATAGACCCCAACACCAGCAAGGGCACCTACGACGGCAGGAACACGCTGTCCTTTGACGACCTGAGCAGCGGCGTGCTGGCGGTCACCAAGGCGTATCTTTCCACCACGCCCCTGCCCGACGGCTATCCGGCGGCCAAGCGCGTGGTCGAAGCCGACATAATATTCGACATCGACGTGGACTGGACCGACGTGGCCAGGGGCGGCACCGGCCACGACCTGTGCTCGATAGCCACGCATGAGCTGGGCCACACCCTGGGCATGGGCGACGTGACCGACAGCGCGTACTCCTACGTGACCATGTACGGCTACGGCCTCCGCGACGACATAAGCGCGCGCACGCTGGCCGAGCCCGACCTGGTGGGCCTGAGCAAGCTCTACGACGTGCCCGGCTACGGCGCGCCCGTGCTGCCCACGCCTACGCCCGAGCCCACGCCCGGCATGACCGCCATGGTCAATACCTCCTCCAGCGGACTCAACATGCGCGCGGAGCCCAGCACCACCGGCGCGCTGCTGATAACCATGCCGCGCGGAGCGACCGTGACCGTGCTGGAGAAGGGCGCAAGCTGGAGCAAGGTGAGTTACGGCGGCTATACCGGCTACGCGATGAACGCCTATCTCGCGTTCAACGACCCGTCCGCGACGGCTACGCCCACGCCCCAGCCCACCGCGACCCCCGAGGCTCCCCAGACCCAGACCGCCCGCGTTATCGCGTCCTCCGCGCTCAACATGCGCAGCATACCCAGCACGTCCGGCACGGTGCTCACGCGCATACCCTCGGGCGCGACGGTCAGCGTGATAAGCTATGCCTCCGACTGGAGCCAGATCAGGTACAACGGCCACACCGGCTACGTGGCCTCGCGCTACATAGCGCTCACGGGCGGCGCGACCGCCGCTCCCACCACCGCTCCCACCGGTGCGCCCACTAGCGCGCCCCAGACCCAGACCGCCCGCGTGACCGCGTCCTCCGCGCTCAACCTGCGCAAGGCGCCCAGCACCTCCAGCACGGTGCTCACGCGCATACCCTCGGGCGCGACGGTCAGCGTGATACGCTACTCCTCCGACTGGAGCCAGGTGAAGTACAATGGCTACACCGGATACGTGTCCTCGCAGTACATAGCGCTCACGGCTGCGCCCACTGCGGCGCCCACGGTTGCACCCACGACTGCGCCCACGGCGACCGCGCCCGCGGCTACCGGCGCGCCCACGGCTGCGCCTACTGCCACGGCTGCGCCCACCAGTGCGCCCGACAGCAATACCCGCACCGTGACGCTGGGCGGCGCCTCGCAGCTTAACGTGCGCGAGGGCGCGGGCACGGGGTATCTGGTGATAGGCTTCGTGCCCAATGGCGCGCAGGTGACTGTGCTGGCCGAGGAGGGCAGCTGGAGCCGGATACAGTATGGCGGCCTTACGGGCTATGTGATGAGCGCCTATCTCAAGTGACCATGCCGGCGGACGGGGGAAGCGGTTCCTCCGTCCGCTTTCGCATATTGCGGGCTGCTCCGGGGCCGACGCGGATGCGTCGGCCCCTTGCGCGCAGGTGCCGCGTCGCCGGTGGGCGAAGCGCGCGGTTGGGCGTTGACATTCGCGCGCGGGCATGTCATAATAGCGGTATAAGACTGGGGCCGTGTGAGGAGGCGGACGCTATGGACGTCGAGGCGCTGGTGCGCAAGGGCAGGAACAAGGAGCGCTGCGAGGACAGGTGCCTGATAGGCCGCAGCGTGCTGTGCGAGGTGGACGGGCGCAGCGCGCTGGAGCCGCCGTTCATCGCGGCCGTGGCCGACGGCGTGGGCGGCAACCGCCTGGGCGACGTGGCGGCGGGCTACGTGCTGCAGCAGCTGGCCATGGCCCAGGTGGACGCGCTGGGCGACGCGGGCGCGGTGCGGGAGTTCATCGCCGCGCGCAACGGCGAGCTCATCGACCTGGCGCGCGGCATCGCGGGTGCGCAGAACATGGCCACGACGCTGAGCGGGATACTGATAAACCGCCAGGGCGCGTGGGTGTTCCATGCGGGCAATACGCGCATATACGCGGTGGAGGGCGCGCACATACGCCAGCTGACCCACGACCACACCACCTACGCCTGGCTGATGGAAGCCGGGCGCACCGAGGAGGCGCGCTTTTGCAACCGCAGCGAGATAACCTGCTGCCTGGGCAACGGCAATCCGGCGCAGCTCGAACGGCTGGAGGTCGCTCCGCTGGAGGACTTCACCGCGCTGCTGTTCACCTCGGACGGCATTCACGACGCTTTGCAGGACGAGCAGATAGAATCGGTGCTCAACCGCGCGGGTTCGCCCGAGGAGGCGTGCCGGCTGCTGTGCGATACGGCGCAGATGCTGGGCTCGCGCGACGACATGACGGCCATGCTCGTGTATTGAAGCGGCAAGTTTTTCCGCGTGATCTTTGGCGGCCTTCCGGGCAGAGTATTGCCGACGGGAGGTCGTTTTATTATGAAGAGGTTCATTGCGGCCGTCGCCCTGGCCGCGTGCATGCTGATGGGCGGATGCTTTGCGCGCGAGCAGGCGCCCCTGCCCGCGCAGACGCCCGGGGCGGACGCCCGGCAGGAGGCGGACGGGCAGGCGATAAGGTTCTCGACCGACAAGCTCAGCACGCCCAACCCCGAGCTGAAGGTGTACGACGTGAAGCAGAAGCAGCTGGTGACCATGCCGCTGGAGGAGTATCTTGAGGGCGTGCTGGCGGGCGAGATGCCCGGCGACTGGCCGCTGGAGGCGCTCAAGGCGCAGGCCATACTGGCGCGCACCTTCGTATGCAAGTTCATCGACGAAAAGGAGTCCAAATACGAGGGTGCGGACATATCCACCGACATAAAGGAGGCCCAGGCCTATGACGCCGCCGGGGTAAACGAGCAGATACGCCGCGCGGTGCGCGAGACCGAGGGTGAGGTGATGGTGTACCGGGGCGAGCTGCCCTACGCCTGGTTCTATGCGCATGGCGGCGGCACCACCGCGCTGGCCCGCGAAGCGCTGGAGTTCAAGGGCGACGAGCCGGGCTACACGCAGACGGTCGACTCGCGCGACAGCGACGAGGCCCCCGGCGACGTAAAGCACTGGACGTGCGAGTTCAGCGAAAGGGAGCTGGTGTCCGCCGCGGCCGAGGCGGGGCTCAGGGTGGACGGCGTACAGAGCGTGCGCATAGGCGAAAAGGGCCCGAGCGGCCGCGCCGTGACGCTGCTGATAAACGGCGAGGCGGTGAGCGCGCCCGCGCTGCGCATAGCGCTGGGTTCGGACAGGATGAAGTCCACGCTGCTGGAGGAGTGCCGCTTTGAGGACGGCAGGCTCAGCCTCGCCGGTTCGGGCTATGGCCACGGCGTGGGCATGTCGCAGTGGGGCGCATACGCGCTGGCGCAGGAGGGCATGCAGGCCGAGGACATAGTGAAGCACTACTTCAGGGACGTGAATATCGGAAAGCTCGGCTGACGGTGGGCAGGCATTGCGCCCAGGTGACGGGGTCACCTGGGCGTTTTTTCGTATGGCTATTGGGGGGAGGAGGGCTGAGAGCGGACGAAGCCCGGCAGGACGGCGGCGGGTTTGCGCGCTCGCGGGAGGGCGCGGTGCGGTGGAGGAAGCCGAAATGCCCACCCATGTCGCGCCTGGAGCGCATCTGACCCGATTCAGCCGAAGCCCGGCCAAGCGGCGGCTTTGCGCGCTCGCGGGAGGGCGCGGGGCGGTGGAGGGAGCCGAAATGCCACCCGCGCCGCGCCCGGCGCGCACTTGGGCCGAGGCAGCCTAAACCCGGCAGGGCAGTGACTTGATTGGCGCTCCCAGGAGGGCGGCTGAGGACAGCGGCGGAGAAGCTCGTCAGTGAAGGAGCAGTCCTGCCCGTGCCGCGTCCGTCGCACATCGCCGTGCGTTGACGAATGCCAGCGGGGCGTTGGCCCTCTCGCGCTTCCGGGATGGTGACGGTGGGACGAGGCGGTTAAGCTCGTCGGCGAAGAAGGCCGCCCGACCGTACTGCGTCCGGCGAATATCGTCGTGCGCGAATTGAGCCCGGCCGGGCGGCGGAGTGCTCTCGCGCTCCCGGGAGGGCGGCGAGTGGCATCATCAACGAAGAAAATGCCCGACCGTGCCGCGCCAAGCGCGCCATGTACGCATGATGTTCAGCGGGCGCACTGCCATGCGGCTCGGTGGAGCTCCTCCCCGCCCCGGCGCGCTTCTGGCGGGACGCGGCGTGCGCATTTGTAGCCGGGCGGGCGGCGCATGTCGATATATGCACGCATAAAAATGAACGAAGATGCATAAATACAGGCCGCAGAAACGGGCGGCGAGCGGCTTTCGTGTTGAAATTATGCGGTTTACTGAAAGTTAATGATAGAAAAGTGCAAAACAAATCGGCACAAAGCCATTTGCACCATAAAAAAAGAGCCCCCGGGGGCCGGAAGGCGAGATTTAACAGAAACATCATTGACAAAGCTGGACAACGTTGATAACATAGTAAATTGCATTAGTGTGGATATCCTGCCGCCACCGCGGACTTACCGACTTTGCATAATCCATCGCATGTATTCTACAACGAATGCGCGCAATATGCAATAGCAAACGGAAAATTTTTGTCGGCACGGGCATAGTTTTGCCATATATATGCTCCGGGTCGGCGAAATGCGCCGGGCGGACGGGCGGGGCCGCCTCCAATTGGCAGATCAACGCATTTAGGGGTGATTGCATTTATGGTCCACGAGGTACAGATGGGCAAGCGCACGCGAATGAGTTTCTCCCGGGTCGAGGAGTCGCTGGAGATGCCCGACCTCATCGAGGTCCAGAAGAATTCATATCAACGCTTCCTGAAAGAGGACCTGCGTGAAGTACTGGCTGACGTTTCCCCAATAACCGACTATTCCGAGAGTCTGGTGCTTGAGTTCACCGACTATTCGCTGGACGATGAGCCCAAATACACCGTAGAGCGGTGCCGCGAGCGCGACCTCACCTATGCCGCGCCGCTCAAGGTGAATGTGCGGCTGACCAACCGCAATACGCACGAAATAAAGGAAAGCGAAGTGTTCATGGGCGATTTCCCGCTCATGACCGAGCACGGCACCTTCATAATCAACGGCGCCGAGCGCGTAATAGTCAGCCAGCTCGTGCGCTCGCCGGGCGTGTATTTCACCGAGACCATAGACAAGGCCGGCAAGCGCCTGCACAACGCCACCCTGATACCCAACCGCGGCGCCTGGCTGGAGTACGAGGCCGACTCCAACGACGTGCTGTGGGTGCGCGTGGACCGCGCCCGCAAGCTGCCCATCACGGTGCTGCTGCGTGCGCTGGGCTACGGCA
>JBJEUC010000504.1:0-1974 GCA_051883635.1 Candidatus Fimadaptatus sp. | reverse complement strand
GGTGAGCCGCGCGGTGCATGCGCTGGCCCGCGGCGCGGTGCGGGACATACGCTTTTCCATGTCCACGCGCATATCCTGGAACTACGCGCGCATATTGTGGGAGTCGCTGGTGATAGCGCTGGTGGTGCTGGGCGTCACGTATGTGTTCATGGTGCTGCCGCGCATGAACGGGCTGAGCGACAGCCTGGCCGCGCAGGTGAGCGCGCAGGCGCGCGAGCTGGAGGGCGGCCTGGGCGCGCTGCCCACGCCCGCGCCCACGCCGGTGCCCGCGCCGCAGCTTATCGGAACCACGCCGCCGCAGCCGCAGAGCGGCTTTGAGTGGGACGCATCCCGCCCCGGGGTAAGGCTGATGGAGCTGGACATGGACTCGCAGGACGTCGCCTATGCCCGCGTGAGCGGCGCCGACGGGCGCGTGTACTACGACGACGCGCCGTTTGAGCTGGCGGGCGCGCCGCTGATATCCTATTGCGAGGGCGAGTTCTACTATGTGGATTCGTCGCTGGTGAGCGAGAGCGGCTACACGTATCAGCTGTGCGTGGCGGTGTCGCTTTCGTACTGGCTGCATCTGGCGCTGGTGCTTGCCTGCGCGCTGATACTCATGGACCTGATACGCGGGGCATACTTCCTGGCGCGCGGCCGGCGCATAAACGCGCAGATGCTGGATCCTATCGCCGCCATGAGCGAGACCGCCCGCCACCTGAACGCGCAGAACATGTCCGAGCGCATAAACGTGGAGGGCACGCGCTCCGAGCTGCGCGAGCTGGCGCTGGTCATAAACGACATGCTGGACCGCATAGAGACGGCCTACGACGGGCAGAAGCAGTTCGTTTCCGACGCGTCGCACGAGCTGCGCACGCCCATCGCGGTGATACAGGGCTATGCCGGCATGCTGGAGCGCTGGGGCAAGGATGACGCGGCGGTGCGCGACGAGGCCATAGGCGCGATAAGCAAGGAAGCCGCCAACATGAAGGAGCTGGTGGAGAAGCTGCTGTTCCTGGCGCGCCACGACAAGCAGACGCTGCGCATGCAGTCGGAGCTGGTCGACTTGCACGCGCTGGCCGAGGATGCCGTGCGCGAGACGCGCATGATAGTGAGCGACCGTATTATCGCGACCGGCGATATGCAGGACGCGCGCGTGCTGGGCGACGCCACTGCGCTCAAGCAGGCGCTGCGCATATTCATGGACAACGCCTGCAAGTACACCCCGCCGGGCGGAACCGTGACCGTATCCTGCCGCCGGGGCGGGCTGGGCGTGATGCTCTCGGTGGCGGACACGGGCTGCGGCATACCGGCCGCCGAGCTGGAGCGCATATTCGACCGCTTTTACCGCGTGGACGATTCGCGCGGCTCGGTGCCCGGCCATGGCCTGGGGCTCTCCATAGCGCGCATAATCGCCGTCAACCACGGGGGCAAGATACACGTGCTCTCGCGCGAGGGCGCGGGCTCGGAGTTCACGCTGGAGCTGCCGGGTGTGGGGTGAGAGGCAAAGCGCGCATTTGGGAGATGCGCGCTTTTGTGATCTGCGGGGGCGTTCTTCCGTTGTCTTGCGGCTTTCGCGGCGCGTTCTGGCGCGGCGCTCTGCCGCAAGTGCAAAGGGTTGTGCATGTTGCTCTGCGTTCTGCCGCTGCCTTGCGAGCTGTGCGGCGCATCCTTGCGCCGCTGTTGCTGGAGGTCGCCACCGCGTGGCAGCCTCCGGCGGCCAAGGAGGGCCAGGGGGATTGCGAGTTCCCCCTACTCCCTCCTTGGATTCTCTGCTCACCCCTTTGTACCGCCGCCGCTCCGCTATGGGGTTGGAGGCGGCAGAGCGCCGCGTTCTTACGCGGCGCTCTGCCTTGTTGCAAAGGGGTGTTGTGTTGCTCTGCGTTCTGCCGTTGCCTTGTGAGCTGTGTGGCGCATTCTTGTGCCGCTGTTGCTGGAGGTCGCTACCGCGTGGCAGCCTCCGGCGGCCAAGGAGGGATAGGGGGATTGCGAGTT
>JBJEUC010000503.1:0-1981 GCA_051883635.1 Candidatus Fimadaptatus sp. | reverse complement strand
AAGATATCCCACCCAACCGGCTTTTCTCCACCCGCGACATATGCATTTGTTTGTGCTCTCAGGTTGCCATTTCGCCCAATAAACGCATTTTGACGATACATCGGCTGACAGCTCATCGGGCGCCAGATCGGCCGTCCCTCTGCGTTGAGGCCGCCGATGGCCTCCAATATCTCCGTCGGGCAGCTCTTGCCGTGCTCCGGCAGGTACATCGCCTCGGTCTCGCTGCGCACCTGCCTGCACATGGCATCCGCATCGATTATCATCGCGGACAGCCAGTAGTTCGGGCTGCATCCCGCCGCGATGGGGTTCATCCGCACCGGCAGGCCTTTCAGGCCCTGCTCGTACCGCTCGTAGATGGCTTTCTTCTGCGCCAGATGCTCCGCCAGATGCGGATACTGCCCACGGATGACACCGGCTATCACGTTGCTCATGCGGTAGTTGTAGCCGACTTCCTCATGCAAGTACCAGGCGGCGTTCTCGCGCGCCTGCGTCGACCACTTCCGCGCCTTGTTGGCCACTTCCAGCTCGTTGGTCAGCAGGCATCCGCCCGAGCTGCCGGTTATCATCTTGTTGCCGTTGTAGCTTATCGCCGCGTAATCGCCGAAGCTGCCGCAGGGCCGACCCTCATAGGTCGCGCCCATGGCCTCCGCCGCGTCCTCTATCAGCAGCGCGCCGTGCTCTTCGCAGATCTCCTTTATCCTGCGGATGTTGCCCGAGAAGCCGTACAGCTCCGCGCACACCACCAGCTTCACTTCCGGGTAGAGCCCGAACGCCTTCTCCAGGGCCGCCGGATCCATGTTCCAGCTCTCCGCTTCCGTGTCGATAAAGACCGGAACCGCGCCCTCGTACACCACTGGATTCAGCGTGGCGGCGAAGGTCATGTCGGAGCAGAACACCCGCTTCCCTTCCAACGCGCCGTGCCCGATATCCGGCTTGCCGTAGAGCCGCTCCCCGGCCAGCTTGGCGCACAGGTGCAGCGCCGCCGTGCAGCTGGACAGCGCCACCGCGTACTTTACGCCGGCCTGTTCCGCCGCGATGCGCTCCACCTCGTTGACGTTCGCGCCCACGGTACTCATCCAGTTGGTCTCGTAGGCTTCGGTCATGTAGCGCATTTCATCGCCGTGCATTGTGGGCGAAGCCAGCCACACCTTGCTCGCAAACGGTTCGAACCTTCCCTTGCCTGTGAACATTGATACTTATCCCTTCCGTGCCTGCTTTTCAGCGCGACACCCCTTACTCGCTTCCCGGCCCTATGCCGCGCATTCCCCGGGCCATGCAGCCCACTTGCTCCCATCGGATGCTGCCCTATTGCCGCCGCACATCCGCGCGCATACAGTTTACTCAGATGTGGAAGCCCTCCGTCCAGACCGACCTTCCCCTCCTCCTATGAACGACAAATAGCCCACCGCCAGACAGGCGCGTGAGCTAAGTCGATTCACCCCCAAGGCTTCCCGCTCCGGACCAGGGGCCATGCACATTCGTCCAGGAAGCACCTTCCGCTCTCACATTCGCAGCTCGGCGTCCCCATCGTCGCTCCATCAGTCTCCCTCCGCGCGGCTCAGCCCACGGCCCGGTTTACCTCCTCCGGGCTCTTGTAGGTCGGCACGACGATGCGCATCGTTCTTCTGACACGTTCGTCACTGCTGCAGGCTTTCCTCAGGAGTGTCAGCTTTTCGTTCAGCGCCTCCATGGTGACCGGATGCTCCCGCTCGATGAATATGAGATCGTTGTCCGTCCTCTCCAGCTCCTCGTCGCGGACCAGCAGCTCCTCGTAGAGCTTTTCGCCGGGGCGCAGACCGGTCTCGACTATCTCGATGCCCTCCACGCCGCTCAGGCGGATCATGTTCTGCGCCAGGTCATATATCTTCACCGGCTTGCCCATGTCCAGCACGAACAGCTCGCCGTTGGCCGCCATCGCGCCGCTGACCAGCACCAGCTGACTGGCCTCCGGGATGGTCATGAAGTAGCGGATGATGCGCTT
>JBJEUC010000502.1:0-1987 GCA_051883635.1 Candidatus Fimadaptatus sp. | reverse complement strand
GCGATGACGCTGCCGTTGGATATGACGTTGTCGTCCTCCGTGCGGCTGCCGCCGAAGCGGCCCCTGGTCCTCTTGGCGGCCTTGGTGACCAGCACGTTGTCCGGCAGTGCGTCCGCGTAAAAGTACTCCTTCCACTGGCTGGCCAGCGTGCCGCCAATGGCGTTAAGTCCGGCTGCAATCAGTCCCATAGCTGTTTATCCTCCCGTCACTTCTTGGAATCGTTTGTCTCTATCTTCCTGCGGTCGGTGGTCTCGTACAGGAAGTGGTCGTAGCGCACATCCAGGCCGAAGGAATCCTCGCGCACGTAGTCGGACGCGGCGGTCTGGTGCGCGGCCTGCTTGAGCTGGCCCCTCAGCACGCCCAGCACTATCAGCATGACTATGGCCGCCAGTATGGCCGCCATGAGCACCGTCCCGCTGGCGAGCGCATCCATGAGGGCCATCACCAGCGCCGCCAGCGCGAACACGCCCACGAACACGCCCGCGCCCCAGGCGAAGGACTTCTTCCCGTCAGCCGGCACGTCGCAGGTCAGCTTGCCGGTCTGGCCGTTGATGGCGAAGGTGTAGGTCTTGCCCTCCTTCTCGGTGGTTATCAGCCACACGGGCATGAGCACCGGCGTCACCTTGCCGCCCTCGGCATATATGTTGCGGCTGCGCTCGGTCACGGAGGTGTAGCCGCTCACGGTATCGCGCATGGCCTGAGCGATGCTGCTCTCCACGCGCTCGACCGCGCGGCCCTCGCATTCGGCGCTGTCCACGTCCGCGTGGTCGGCCATGGAGCCTGCCAGCACCGCCGGGCTGAAGGGCACCGCCGCGCTCAGGTCGTAGGGCTCCAGCGACTCGGTTATCTTGTTGTCCAGCTTTTCGCTGCCATCGACCGGGATGTTGTCAAAGCCCATCATGCCGCTGCGGCGCACCACGTAATGCTTTGTGTGGGTTATCTCCCAATCGCCCTTGCGCTCGGTATTGCGCTTTTCCGCGTCGTAGACGATGTTGGCGTAGGCATCGCAGTCGAACAGCCAGTACGGCACGTACAGCTTGCGCATTTCGCTTATGCGGTTGCGGCCGTTCAGGAACACGTTGGGCAACAGCCGCTTGCCCTTGAAGTAGTCGTTGAACTGCTGCTGCGCCTGCTCCTTGCTGACGGTGAAGGGCACCACCTTTTCGGGCTTTACGCCGCCCGCGATGCGGTCCGGCAGTATGGTGGGGCTTCCGCAGTAGGGGCACTCGGTGGCGGTGGTCGTGCCCTCGGTCATCAGCTCCGCGCCGCAGTTCTTGCAGATATAGCCCTGCATCTGGCTGGCCTCCGCCGCGTCGAAGGTCTCGCTGGGCAGGTCGAACTTCACGCCCTCCTGATCGCCGGAGGCGTACATCGCCTCGATGACGTCCGTCTCAAAGCTGTTGCCGCAGGAGTTGCAGACCAGCTTGCCGTCCGCGCCGCCGTATTCCAGCGGCGCGCCGCAGCAGGGGCAGGTATAGGCAGTAGTGCTCATTTGGCGTTCTCCTTCTTTCTTTTGTTATGGGGCGCAAGGGGCTGCCCGCAGTATTCGCAGCGGCCTATCCGCCCCCGGGCCACCCGGTTCCGGGCCCCGCAGCCGGGGCATTCCACCTCGATTATGTCCCCGTCCGCCACGCGCGCGTTGGGCGCGGTGAGGCATATTGCGCCGCGCGCGGGGTCCATATGCACATTACGCAGATAGCCCCGCTCGACCAGCGTGCAGAGCCGCTTTGCCGGCCTGCGCACATGCACAAGCGCACTGAAGCTCTCCAGTGGCACCGTCTCCTCGGCGATTTCCGCCAGCGCGCGGGCGATCTTGACAGCGTCGCGCCGCCGCGCGGCGTGCAGCGCAATGCGCACGGCAGGCCACAGCAGCAGCGTAAGTATCAGCGCATAGGCCAGCACGTCCACCGCCTGCAGCTCGCCCGCCCGCTCACACGCGGTGATAACCGCGCTTATGGCCAGGGTGAGTCACAGGATGGCCACCGGC
>JBJEUC010000501.1:0-1987 GCA_051883635.1 Candidatus Fimadaptatus sp. | reverse complement strand
GGGCGCCTGGGAGCTGACCGACATGTTCCACCTCAAGGCCATCGAGATCATCGCCCGCTCGCTGCGCGGCGCTGTCAACAACGATCCCGAGGGCCGCGAGGGCATGGCTCTGGGCCAGTACGTGGCTGGCATGGGCTTCTCAAACGTAGGTCTGGGCGTGGTGCACTCCATGGCGCACGGCCTGAGCGCGCTGTACGACACCCCCCACGGCGTGGCCTGCGCCATCATACTGCCCACCGGCATGGAGTACAACGCCGAGCAGAGCGGCGAGAAGTATCGCGAGATCGCGCGCGTGATGGGCGTTAAGGGCGTGGACGAGATGTCCCAGGCCGAGTACCGCAAGGCGGCCATCGACGCCGTCAAGCAGCTCTCCAAGGACGTCGGCATCCCGCAGGACCTCAAG
This sequence comes from Candidatus Fimadaptatus sp., assembly GCA_051883635.1. Lineage (GTDB taxonomy): Bacteria > Bacillota > Clostridia > Christensenellales > Aristaeellaceae > Fimadaptatus. The sequence goes on along the minus strand of JBJEUC010000501.1, from coordinate 1,584 downwards.
GGCATCGTCAAGGAAGAAGACGTGCAGTTCCTGGCCGAGTCCGCTTACGCCGACGCCTGCCGCCCCGGCAACCCGCGTGAGACCTCCGTTGAGGAGATCGCCGCGCTCTATCGCAGCCTGATGTAATCAGCCCATATGCGGCGAGGGAGTTCACTCCCCCGCCGCTTTTTCCGCTGCGGCGGAGCCGTCTCCATGCGAGGCGGCGTTTTTTATGATGCGCCGCAATTTTGACCATCGGTCAAAATCGATTTTTGCGCCGATTGGGCTGCGTATGATTTTTGCCGCAAAAATTGACTTTCGGTCAAAAATCCGTTTTTCAGCGGCGAGGCACTATATTTTCAATGGACGGTGACGGCTACAACATGAGAGAGTTTACGATAACCGGCAAGGACGACGGCAAGCGGCTGGACAAGTGGCTGCTGGCCGAGCTGCCGCTGCTTTCCCCCGGGCTGTGCCAGAAGTACATTCGCTTAAAGCGCGTGAAGGTGAACGGCAAGGGGGCCGCGCGGGACACCCGGCTGGCCAGGGGCGACGTGCTTCAGCTCTACATAAACGACGAGCTGTTTGAAAAGCCGCACAGGACCGACGCGCTGCTCAGCCGGTTCCACTGGCATCTGGACATAGTGTACGAGGACGCCAACATACTGCTGGTGGACAAGCGGCCCGGCATAGTCGTGCACGCCGACGCCAAAGAGAAGCTGAACACGCTGGTCACGCACGTGCGCGCCTACCTGTACCAGAAGGGCGAATACGACTCCATGGCCGAGGGCGCGTTTGCCCCCGCGCCCTGCAACCGCATCGACCGCTTCACCGGCGGCATAGTGATATTCGCCAAGAACCAGCCCGCCCTGAAGGCCATGGACCGGCGCATACGCGAGCGCAGCGTGAAGAAGCACTACCTGTGCATAGCGCTGGGCCGCCTGCCCCGGCCGCACGGCGTGATGGACAACTACATACTCAAGCCCGAGGGCAGCCGCCGCGTGAGCGTGCTGGAGCGGCCCGCGCCCGGCGCTCAGCGCGCGCAGACGCGCTACGAGGCGCTGTCCATGACGCGCGACATGGCCCTGGTCGACTGCGAGCTGATGACCGGCCGCACGCACCAGATACGCGCGCAGTTTGCGCACGCCGGCTGTCCGCTGCTGGGCGACGGCCAGTACGGCCGGCCCGAGGAGGGGCAGCGCTTCGGGCGCGAGTACCAGGCGCTGTACGCCTACCGCATAGACTTCGCGCCCGCAGGCTGCGCGGACGGGCTGGAGTACCTCGACGGGCAGAGCTTCCGGGTCGCCGACGTGCCCTTTGTGCGCGAGTACTTCGGGTAGGCGGAGGGCATCGGGCGCTGTGGGCCGAGGTCGGGTGCTTTGCGGCACATGCCCATGCCATGTTATACAACGAACAAAGCGCGGGCGGGTTCTCATTCGGGAGGACACGGTCGCGCTTGGAGTTGCGTTTCTCACTGGGCGGGCGTTTCGGCTGGCCATTGGGGCGCGTTGCCGCTCGGGCGCGCGTTGCTACGCCGTCCGCAGAGCGCGGGCGGCTGCTTTGCAATGCTGCATTTCCCCTTCACACTATGCGGCGGGGAAAAGC
>JBJEUC010000500.1:0-8173 GCA_051883635.1 Candidatus Fimadaptatus sp. | reverse complement strand
CGCGTTGACGGGCGAACTGTATTTCTGCCCACCGACTTCGACATGATAGGATGCGCAGGGTGCGTTTGCTGCCGCGTCTGTCGTGCAGCCCTGCTCCCGGCCCACGCGCATGATGAATGGCCTTAATGTCCGATGTCATCAGCATGGTGGAACACGCAGGGTACGCTTGCCGCCGCGTCTGTCGCGCAGTCTTGCTCCCGACCCACGTGCATGATGAATGGCCTTAATGTCCGAAGCCATCAGCATGGTGGAACACGCAGGGTACGCTTGCCGCCGCGTCTGTCGCGCAGCCCTGCTCCCGGCCCACGCGCATGATGAATTGTCATACTGTCCGATGCCATCAGCATGGTAAAACGCACAGCTGCGCTTGCTGCTGCGTCTGGCGTGCGACAGGCCTTCCTGCTGGACGCAGTATAAAGTGCGCAAGCGCGCGTTCAGCCGCGCGACTAAAGCACGGCAACGCCGACAGTTACCCCGGATGGGCAGAATGCATACGGTAGCTGACGCGTTGCTTGCCACGCACATCAGCGCGATTACTCACGACTGCGTCGCGCCCCTTGCCTATACCCGGGCCCATCTCATCTCCCCAAACCGCCTCCGCCCGCGCCTGCGTCACGCTCCGCCGGTCTCCCTGGGCAGGTCCTCCAGCACCACGAACGCCACCGCCACGGCCTGTATGTGGCTCACCGATATGTGCCACCGCGCCGCGCCCAGCGCGCGCAGCCTGTCCAGCGCGGCGCCGTGGAAGCACAGCTGCGGACGGCCCGCGCCGTCGGACAGCACCTCCACGTCGTGAAAGCCCACGCCGCTGAAGCCGCAGCCCAGGGCCTTGAGCGCGGCCTCCTTGCCGGCGAATATGCCGGCGGCGCGCTCGGGCGCGGCGCGTCCGGCCTGGGCGATGCGCTCACGCTCGGCGGCCGTGTACATGCGCGCGGCAAAGCGCGGGTTCGTGAGCGCCCGCGCGATGCGCTCCGGCTCTATCGCGTCCACGCCTATGCCCAGTATCATGCGCGCCGCTCCCGCGTGAGGTAGCCCGCGTTGGCTATCGTGCGCGCCACCACCTCGGTGGCCATGACCGTGAGCCGGGCGAAATCGCACTCGGCCGTGCCCGTGGAGAGCGCAAACAGCGTGTCGCCGTCCATCTGCGTATGCACCGGGCGTATCGCGCGCGCAAAGCCGTCCTGCGCCACGGCCGCCAGGCGGTTGGTCTGCGCCTTGTCCAGGCGCGCGTTCGTGGCCACCACGGCGATGGTGGTGTTGCCGCCCGCAAAGCCCCGCGAGGCCGCGCCGCCCATCAGCGCATCCACCACCGGGCGCGGCGCGCCCTGCGCGTCGTGGCCGCCCGCCAGGAACTCGCCGCTGTACGGGTCGTATATATCGCCCCCGGCGTTTACCGCGGCTATCGCGCCTATTACCACGCCGCCACCCAGCTCAAGCGACGCGCTGCCCAGCCCGGAGCGCTCGGGTATCGCGCCCGGGGCGAACTTGCCCACGCTCGCGCCCATGCCCGCGCCTATCAGCCCCTGGCGGCGGTCGTCGTCGGCCAGCATGAGCGCCAGGCGGCCCATCTGCGCGTCCGGCCGCACGTCGGATGCGCCCACGCCCAGGTCGAACAGCACCGCGCCGCCCACTATCGGCACGCGCGCCACGCCCACGTCCAGGCCCGCGCCGCGCCGCCTGAGCAGGTCCATCATGCCCGTGGCGGCGTCCAGCCCAAAGGCGCTGCCGCCGGTCAGCATGATGGCGTTCACGCTCTCCACCAGCTCGCCGGGCTTCATCAGATCCGTTTCGCGCGTGCCGGGCGCGCCGCCGCGCACGCATACGCCGGGCACCGCGCCCTCGGGGCAGTATATCGCCGTGACGCCGGTAAGCGCGTCCATATCGCTCGCATGGCCTACCTTAACTCCGGGTACATCGCATATATGGCCAGTGTACATGGCACATCCTCCCTTTTCGCCCTCAATGTCTGCGGCCCGCCCTCAGGCGTAGCCCATTATCCCGCGCACGGATACGTCGCCCGCGTAGACCGGCGCCTCGCTGCCGTCGTCGCGGCGCACCACCAGCGCGCCGTCCGGCTGCAGGCGCACCGCCTCCGCCTCGTACTCGCCGCCGGACGCTATCACGCGCACGCGCTTGCCCAGCGTGGCGCTTTTGGCGGCGTATGCGTCCATCAGCTCGCCGTCACGGCCCTCCGTGACCAGCGCCACCGCCCGCTCCAGCTCCCGCAGCACGGCCTGCACCGCCCGGGCGCGCGGTATGCGCTGCCCGCTCACCATGTCCAGCGAGCCGGCCGTGGCCTGCACCTCCTGCGGGAAGTCGGCAAGGGCCTGATGCACGTTTATGCCTATGCCGGCCACTACCCAGTCCACGCCGTCCATGGCCGTGCTGGTCTGCGCGTCCAGCAGCATGCCCACCAGCTTTCGCCCCGCGCACACTATATCGTTGGGCCACTTTATCATGACCTGCTGCCCGCACAGGCTGCCCAGCCCCCGGCACACGCCCAGCGCGACCGCCGGGGTCATCAGCGCCAGCCGCTGCACGGGTATGCCGGGCCGCATTATCAGCGACATGTATATGCCCGCGCCGGGCAGGGATATCCAGCTGCGGCCCAGGCGGCCCCGCCCGGCGGTCTGTATCTCGGCCACGACCAGCGTGCCGTCGGGCGCGCCCTCCTGCGCCAGAGCGCGGGCGCGGGTGTTGGTCGAGTCCAGCTCGCATTTGTAGTCCACGCGGCGGCCGTACCTTAGCGTATCCAGCCCCGCGTATATGTCCATGGGCAGCAGCCCGTCCTCCGGCGGCGCGAGCCGGTAGCCCACGCGCGGCGCGGCCTCTATCTGCCAGCCCTGCTCGCGCAGGCGCAGTATCGCCTTCCATACGGCCGCGCGGCTCAGGCCCAGCTCCCGGCTGAGCGCCTCGCCCGAAACGGTCTCGCCCTGCATCAGCCTTTCCAATATATATTCGTCATGCATGTGCATATCCGCCACCCTTTTACGGCTCCGTGCCTGCGGCAATGTAATTTTTTGCCGCCGCTACGTTAACAGTGTACCACGGAATTAAGGTTTTTTTCAAGCATGCTTGTAAAGCGGTCAAATATTCGCTATACTGTATTCATACAAGTATGCATATGCGGCCGGCGCTGGGCACCGGCCGGTTTTTGGCCAAATCAATAGGGAATAGGGAGAGATAGACTTATGCAAGAACCTCGGCGCGTCATAGGCGCATTGCAGCAGAACGTCGGCCGCGTAGTGGTCGGCAAGCAGGACGCGGTGGAGCTGCTGTTCATAGCGCTCCTGTGCCACGGCCATGTGCTGATAGAGGATGTGCCCGGCGTGGGCAAGACCACGCTGGTATCCGCGATGGCGCGTTCGCTCGACTGCTCGTTCAAGCGCATACAGTTCACGCCGGACATCACGCCCTCGGACATAACCGGCTTTTCGATAGTCAACTTCAAGACGGGCGAGCTGGAATACAAGCAGGGCCTGATAATGAGCCAGCTGGTACTGGCCGACGAGATAAACCGCACCTCGCCCAAGACCCAGTCGTCGCTGCTGGAGGTGATGGAGGAGGGCCAGGTCACGGTGGACGGCAAGACCTACAAGATGCCCCAGCCCTTCATAGTGATGGCCACGCAGAACCCCGTTGAGTTCGTGGGCACCTATCCGCTGCCGGAGGCGCAGCTGGACCGCTTCTTCATGTGCATATCGATGGGCTATCCCACGCACGACGAGGAGGTCGACATACTGGAGCGCTACACCAGCGGCGGAAATCCAATAGAGGAGCTGGGCAGCGTCTGCTCGGCGGGCGACATACTGGAGCTGCAGCAGCAGGTGTCGGGCGTATATGCCGCGCCCGAGGTGCGCTCCTACATCGCCTCCATAGCGCAGACCAGCCGCAACCACAGCGCGCTCAGCCTGGGCGTGTCCACGCGCGGCGCGATAGCGCTGCTGCGCGCCAGCCAGGCCGCCGCCCTGCTGGACGGCCGCGACTACGTGATACCCGAGGACGTGCAGGGCATGTGCGGTCCGGTGCTCAGGCACCGCCTCGTGCTGGGCCCCGAGGCGCGCATGAAGGGGCTGGACTCGCTGCGCGTGCTGCAAAGCGTGATAAGCGCCGTGCCGGTGCCGGTAAAGCTGTCATGAACCGGCGCTGGCTGGTATTCCTGCTCGCGCTATTGACCGTGCTGATGGCGGCGCTGTCCACCGGGTCGATGTTCTACTATGTGATAAGCGTCACCATGGGCGTAATGCTCGTGCTCAGCTATCTGTCCGCGCTGGTCACGCTTTACAGCGCGCAGATAGGCTTCCAGATGCCCACGGTCACGGTAAAGCGCACCGAAAGCCTGCCCATGCAGATATCCGTAAGGCACCGCTGTCCGCTGCCGGTAGCGGCGCTCTACCTCACGCTGTCCCTGCCCGAGGATTCCTCCACAGTGGACGAGCTGGTGATAAGCCCCCGGCCCTTCTTCACCACGTCGCTGCGGTACATGCTCAAGTGTCCGCACCGGGGCATATACCAGGTGGGCGTGGACACGCTGTGGGTATCGGACGTGTTCGGGCTGTTTACGCTCCGGCGCGTCATAAACGACCGCTCGATAGTGCTTACTGTGCAGCCCAATGTGGACGACATTGCGGCGCTCGACCTGGCCTCGGGCGAAAACGGCCCCGAGTCCATGGCGCGCAACACCGACGACATGGCCTCGCCCTCCTCGGTGCGCGCCTATGTAGAGGGCGATTCGCTCAAGAAGGTGCACTGGAAGCTGACCATGCGCAAGCGCGAGCTGATAGTGCGCCAGTACGAGGAGGCCGCCCGCCCCGATACGCTGATAATAATGGACTGCGGCGCGATAAGCGCCACGCGCGAGATGGCGCTGGACGTGGAGGACGCCATGTGCGAGGTGGCGGCCGCGGTGGCGCTGAGCCAGCTGCGCGCGGGCTTCCCGGTGCGCATGCCGCTCTCCAGCCGCGAGCCCATGGACGTATCCGGCCAGTCACTGGCCGACTTCGGCCGGTTTTTGACGGCGCTCACAGAGGTGCGCTTCGACGGCGAGAACCCGTTTGAGAGCGTGCTGGAGCTGGAAACGCGCCGGCTCACGCGCTCGGGCGGCGCGGTGATAATCACCCAGCGCATCAATACGCAGATAAGCGACATGGCCCTGCGCATGAAGCGCAGCGGGCTCAAGGTGCGGCTGTACTGGATAAGCGATTCCCAGCGGCCGGAGGCGCTGGCCATGCTCATGCGCCTTTCCGGAATGGGCGTGTACGTAAAGCGCGTATCGCCGCTGTGCGACTGGAAGGAAAGGAATCTGGCCTCATGAATCTACGCAAAAAACTGCGGGAATCGATCGGCGGCATAATCATAGCCACGCTGCTGGGCGGTTCGCTGGCGCTCACGCTGGCCGACGCGATGGGGCTGGCCGTAAGCTTTGCGGCCACCGCAGCGGCGTGCCTGGCCACTGCGCTGGCATGTACGCTGATGACCCTGGGCGCCTGGCCGCTGATAATAACGCTGGCCGCGCTGCTGGGCGGCGGCGTGGCGGCGGTGTACTTCAAGCTGCCGGCCTATACCGCCGTGCGGGAGCTGGCAGTGGCTCTGCTCACCGACGGCGCGGCCACCGCGCACGCGGGCGCGATAGAGGGCCTGATGGGCGTGCTGCTCACGGCTACGGCCTTCCTTATGACCCGCATACGCGGCGGCGTGTACCCCGCGCTCACCATGCTGATACTGGTCGCCATGGGCAGCTGGCTGTTCGGCCATTCGCTCAACATGTACTGCGTGGCTCCGGCGCTGGTGGCCGTGGCCATGCTGTTTGCCAGCTCGGCGCGCGAAAAGACCAGCTTCAACGCCGCGCTGCCCATAGCGCTTGCGTCGGTGGTGGCCGCAATGCTGGCAATGCCCCTGCTGGGCGGCGTGTCGCCCGCGCTGCAGCAGTTCGGGCGCAGCGTGCGCACCACGATAGGCGACTACCTCATGTTCTCGGAGGCGCGCACGCTCTATTCGGTGCAGTCCGACGGCTATCAGAGCCAGTCCGGTCAGCTGGGCGGCGACGCCAACCCCTCCGACTTCCCGATAATGGAGGTGGAGACTGATACCCCGCTCCTGCTGCGCGGCGCGATAAAGCGCGAATACACGGGCTCCATCTGGGTGGACAGCGCGGTAAACAGCCGCAATCTGTTCATAAGCCCGCTGCGCCGCTCGCTGCGCAATCAGGTATTCGGGCTGGAGCTGCCCAGGTCCGAGGCGCTGGAGGGCGCGCCCGAGGGCCTTATGGATACGGTCGACGTAAATGTTACCTACCTCTCGCGCGGCACCAGCACGCTGTTTACGCCGCACAGGCTCACGCACCTCGTCACCGGCAGCGACATGATACCCTACTTCAACTCCACGGGCGAGGTGTTCATCACCCGCACCGTGCGCGCCGGCGACGCATATTCCTTTACCGCGCAGATACCCGATACCTACTCGCCCGATATGGAGCCGTTCCTCAACTCGTTATCCGGCAGCGGCCGGCCCGCCGCAATGGACGCCTACCTGCAGCTGCCCGATTCGGTATCCACCGACGTGTACGACCTCACCTATTCGATAATCAGCGGCCACAGCACGCCCTACTCCCGGGCGATAGCGATACAGGACTACCTGAGCTCCCACTGCCGCTACACGCTCACGCCCGGGGCCACACCCGAGGGCAAGGACTTCGTAAGCTATTTCCTCACCGAGAGCCGCGCGGGCTACTGCACCTACTTCGCCTCGGCGATGGGCGTTATGGCGCGCATCGCGGGCATACCCTCGCGCTATGTGGAGGGCTATCTGGTAAAGCCCGAGGAGGACGGCTCGACCGAGGTGATAGGCAAAAACGCCCACGCATGGGTGGAGCTGTACTTTGACGGCTTCGGCTGGCTGAGCTTCGACCCCACGCCGGATGAGGACGAGTCCGACTCGCCCTCGCCCACGCCCGAGCCCCTGCCGCCCGAATATGCGAGCGACCCCACGCCCACCCCCACGCCGGAGCCCACTCCCGAGCCCACCGGCATAGCGCCGCCCGACGCCTCGCCCGTGCCCACCACCGAGCCCGACGAGCAGCCCACCGAGCAGCCCACCGACGTGCCCGCCCCCGCGCCCGACGACGGGCAGGGGCCAAGACCCTGGCTGATAGCGCTTCTGCTGCTATTGCTGCTGCTGGTCATCGCGCTCATAGTGGCGCTCAGGCTGTACATATCCACGCCGCGCTTTGAGGTGCGCCGCGCGCGCAGTGCGGCCGACAAGCTGATGGTGTACTACCGCGCGCTGCTGACGGTGCTGGAGATGCAGGGGCAGGCGCCCATGAGCGGCGAAACGCCCACGGCCTTCGCCCGCCGCCTGGCCGACGAAAAGCTGGCCGCGCCCTCGCTGGTCTCCTTTACCGAGGCCGTAGTGATGTCGCGCTACGCCGGGAGCAAGGTCACGCCCGAGATGTGCCTCATGGGCGCGGACGCCTACGCGGACGCCGTGCATTCCCTGCGCCTGGGCGAGCGCATGCGCTGGTACCGCCGCCGCATACGCCACGGCATGGGCAGCGTAAAGCAGATACCGTGATACTATTCAAGTGGCGGAGGAGCAGGCTCCTCCGCCGCTTGCGCGTCGATGAGCCGCGCCTGGGGCGCAGCGGGCCGGTCGCCTGACATGAGGCATTGCCGGGCGGCGGCCGGAGCGGGGATGCGCTTTGCGGGGCAGGCGGTTGCGCCTGGAAGCGGCGGAAGGGATGCATATGATGGCGATGCTGATGGAACAGGATGTACTGTGAGAATGTGTCCATGGTCTGGCCTCCCGGATGTGCGCCGGGAGGCTGTTTTATGGGCTGCGCGCGGGCAGGTGGGTGTAGCTCAATGGCAGATGGCGGCACATGCGTCTACGGCCGTGGGGCGGCAGACTTTCCGCGAATCGTACCTGCGGGCCAAAACGACGCGCGTGTCCTTGCTCTCTGCACGGCGGATTGCTCATGCGCCGCACGCGTAGGCAAATGGGTGTATCTCAATGGGGGCGACACATGCGTCCGCGAACACAGAGCGGCAGCACCTCCACATAGCGGCAGTGGGCCAAAGCGGCGCGAGTGCTCTCGCGTCGGGCGGCGCGAATGTCCTTGCTCCGCGCGGCGGGTTGTTCACGCGCCGCACGCGTGGGCAAATGGGTGTAGCTCAAT
>JBJEUC010000499.1:0-2002 GCA_051883635.1 Candidatus Fimadaptatus sp. | reverse complement strand
GAAAGGGGACGTGCGCATGGCGCATCCTGTGCTTTACATATCGCCGGATACGGCGGGGCTGATATACGTAAACGGGCATATGGCCGGCGAGTGCGGCGCGGATGCTCCGCTGGTGATACCCGTCGCGCCGCAGGGCGCGCTGTACATAGAGTATCATCCGCTCAGAGCGGGCTATCAGCCGGTGTCGCGCAGGCTGAACCTGACCGGCGGCTATATCGCCCCGGGCAGTGAGCCACCCGAGGATATGTACATAGTCGCCTGGCCCGATTCGGTGATAGATGTGCAGATATCCCCCCGCCGCACCGGCGCGCTGGGCGGCGCACACAGGCTTCAGGCGGGGGAGTACGAGGTGTTCCTGATGCCCGACGCGCCGTGCGAGGCGTGCGTGGCCCGGGGCGAGGTGCTCATGAGCGCACGGCTGCCAGCCGGCGCGGCAGGCGTGCGCGCGCTGGCCGCCGGGGAGGGGCGCGTGATGCTGCTGGGGCGCTGCGAGGCGGGCGAGTTCGCGCAGATACTCGCGCCCGAGAACGGCGAAACGCTGCTTGATGTGACCGGCAGCGCCATATCCCCCGCGGGCCAGGGCGGCGTGCGCGTGGAGCGCGCGCTGGGCGACGAGGCCGGGCATGAGGCCGTGGAGCTGTGGAGCCCCGGGCCGCGCGCCTATGAGTGCGGGGCGGTCCAGGTGCGCCTGGCCGCGCCGGTGCGGCCGGCTACGCCGCAGAGCGCGGCGCTGATGCTGGGCCAGGCGGTGCTGCTGGAGCAGGACGAGGAGGCGCGCGCGCTGCTGAGCGAGGGCGCGCAGGCGCGCTATCAGGAAATGCGCGCGCTGATACGGCGCTACGACGCGTGCTGCGCGCTCAGGTACGGCGCGCGGGCAAACGCGGTCGGGCTGATGAAGCTGGTGGCACCGGGCTATGCCCGCGTGCACGCCCTGGAGTATGCGGCTTCGGCGGCGCCGGGCGGCTGGCGGATAGACGACATGCGCATACCCGGCGTGGGCTGAACTTTATATGCGCGTAAGGCATTGACATTTGCGCCCCGGCGTGATATCTTTACCATGAAACTTAACGTTTACGGAGGGATTGCTGTGCAAACGATGTTTCCGCGTACCGAGGTGGCGGGCGTATCGCTGCCCCGCATGCTCATGGGCACCAACTGGATACTGGGCTACTCTCATACCAGCAGCGCGGCCGACTGTATGATTAACCGCCGCAACCGCAACCGCGAGGCCATTGCCGAGATAGCTTGCACGTTCCTCGAAAGGGGTATCGATGCCTGCATGGCCCCGTTTACCGATAACCCCGTGCTGGTGGACGGCATACACGCCGCCGAGGACCGCATGGGCCGGGCGATGACGCTGATAGATACGCCCATACTGAACGTGGACGACACCCCGGAGGCCCGCGCGCAGGCCGAGGCGGTCGTCAGGCGCTCGGCCGCGCTGGGCGCAAAGTTCTGCCTCATACACCATACCTCCGCCGAGCAGCTGGTGAACAAGAACCTGCACAAGCTCGTGCGCCTGCCCGATTATACAAAAATGATACGCGACGCGGGCATGATACCCGGCCTGTCCGCGCATATGCCCGAGCTGATAGTGTACTCCGACGAGAACGAGTACGACGTCCAGACCTACATACAGCTCTACAACTGCATGGGCTTCCTCATGCAGGTGGAGGTCGAATACATTAACAAGGTCATCTGGAACGCCAAGAAGCCGGTCATGACGATAAAGCCCATGGCCGCCGGGCGCTGCAGCCCCTTTGTGGGCCTCAGCTTCTCGTACGCCACGCTGCGCCCCTGCGACATGGTCACGGTGGGCTGCCTGACGCCCGAGGAGGCCGCCGAGGATATCGAGATAGGCATGGCGGCCATAGAGCGCCGCCAGCCCGACCTGGAGGGCCGCAGCAGCCCGGCCCGCGCCGATTCGGCGGTAATGCCGAAATAGTCTGTGGCGGGGGAGCAAGCTCCCCCGCCACTGCCACCCCTACACAGTTTCCGCTGA
>JBJEUC010000498.1:0-2005 GCA_051883635.1 Candidatus Fimadaptatus sp. | reverse complement strand
GTGAACTTGACCGCGTTGCCCAGTATGTTCACCAGCACCTCGCGTATGCGCACCGCGTCGGCCAGCACATAGGGCGTCCGGGGCGCGGAAAGGCTGGTGCGGAACGCTATGTTCCGGTCGGTCAGGAAGCCCTGCGTGATGCTCAGCACCGTATCCGCCACCGTGCGGATGTCGACGGGCACGGGCACGAACTTTATCTTGCCGCTTTCGATGCGGCTGATGTCCAGCACGTCGTTTATGAGGGTGAGCAGATGCTCGGAGCTGTTGCCTATCTTGTTTAGGCAGTTCCGCACGTCCGGCTTGGGGTCTTGCTTGAGCGCGATGTTGGTAAAGCCTATTATCGCGTTCATGGGCGTGCGGATATCGTGGGACATGTTGTTCAGGAATATGGTCTTGGCCCGGTTGGCGTTCTCCGCAATGTGTACGGCATCCTCCAGCGCCTGGTTTATCTTCTTGTCGCGCGTGCGGTCGGACATGTCCACTATGTACTTCTTTTCGCCCTGAATGTCCGTGCAGAACACGAACACGCGGAACCACAGCTTCTCGTGGCTGACCTGGTGGATGTACTCCCGGTTCCATTCGCGCTGCTCGCCGGGCTGGATGTTGGGCATCTCGTCCAGTATATGCACCAGCCCGCTGTCCTTGAGCATCAGCTTCTCCAGCTCGTGTATATCGCCGCGGACCTGCTCCTCCGAAATGCCTATCAGCTTTTCGATATTGGGGCTCACGTACTCCACGCGCATGTTCCGCGCGTCCACCATCATGAACACGTCGTCCACATTCAGGGACAGCTTGGAGAACAGCTCGTCGCGGGCCAGCAGCTCGTTGTCCTTCTGCCTCAGCTTGCGCCGGTTCTTCTGCATGACGGATATCAGCAGCAGCACCATGAGGCTGATGACCATCGTCGCCACCACGGCTATCGTGGTGGACTGGAGCTTGTTCATGCTGGCGTTGACCACATTTGTCGGCACCGCGCCCAGCACCGTCCAGTTCTGAAAGCCCGCGGACTCATAGACCAGGTAGTACGATACGCCGTCGACATCAAACAGCATCGCGCCGGAATTGCCCGCGAGGAAGTCCTTATGCAGCGCGTCTATCTCATCCTCCGTGAGGTCGCTGCTATTCTTCAGCAGCGCCATGAAGTTGTAGATATGCTGCAGCTCTCCGCTGCCGTTGTCCACGACCACCCGGCCGTCCGGCAGTATCGCAAAGGTGCTGGCATGGCCCTCGAAGGCCGATATCTTCAGCGCGTCGACCAGGTCGGAGTTGTTGTAGGTGATGGCGATGGCCTCGTACTCAAAGCCCATGTAGCTGCCCTGACCGGCCGGTATGGCAAACACCATTATCTCCGGCTGGTCCGGCACGACGGAGTTGGCCACTATGGGCTGGCGCTTCAGTATAAGCGTTGCGAGCTGGCCGCGCAGGTCCAGATAGCCGCTCTCCCCGGTGAGCGTTACGTATTCCCCGTTGCGGGAGATGAAGTAGAAGTCCGTGAACCTGCTCTCCTCCCGGGCCAGGTTCACATAGGCGACTATCTCTTGGTCGCTTTCCACCCTGCTCAGATAGGGTTCCCACATGCGCATCCGGCTCCAGTTGACGGAGACCATGTTGTACAGCGCCTGATTCGCCTGATGGAATATCTCGGTCAGGTGGGCAGTGCTCTCCTCGTAAATGGTCGCGGATACGAAGTCAAAGTAGGTATATCCGGCCCATACCAGCCCCGCTGCCAGCGCAAGGGCCAGCAGCAGAGCAACCAAACGTCTTATCACGCTGCTGCCCTCCTTTCAGCTTTATTGGGGAATGCTCATTCCCCCTGCAGAATGGTCACATACTCGGTGGGTTCCAGGAACTGGCCCGTCTTGGTCAGCGCCTCCTGCATGCACTCCTGGCTGGAGAAGTCGCTTATCAGGTAGGCCTGCCGCTTTTCCTTCAGGTCCTGCGGCATGGGGCAGTTGCAGAAGGTCTCATGCTCCAGGAAGGTATCCGCGCCCACCAGCAGCACGGT
>JBJEUC010000497.1:0-2006 GCA_051883635.1 Candidatus Fimadaptatus sp. | reverse complement strand
CACAGGTCGTAGAACTCCTCGCACTGCGGGTTGTGGCTGCAGCGTATCGCGTTGCAGCCTATCTCGCGCAGCGCGCGCAGCCGCCGCTCCCATACGCGCAGCGGCACGGCCGCGCCGAACGCGCCGCCGTCGTGGTGCAGGTCGGCGCCGTAGAGCTTGACATTGCGGCCGTTGAGGAAGAAGCCCCGGTCGGCGTCAAAGTGCGCGTCGCGGAAGCCGAAGGTGGAGCTCACCTCGTCCAGCACCCGGTCGCCCTGCTTTATGCGCACGCGCAGGCCGTACAGGTTGGGGGAGTCGATGTCCCACAGCGCCGGCGAGGGCACCGTAAAGCTCAGGCCCAGCTCGCCCTCGCCAACGGCTATCTCGCGGCACAGGCCGCGCGCCAGCGCCGACGCGCCGTCGGGGCCGGTCACGCTGAGCGAGATGACCGCGTCGGCGGGCGCGCCGGTGCGGTTTTCGGTAAGGAGGGTCACGCTCACGTCGCCGCTTGCGGCGTTGGGCTCGATACGCAGGCCGCGCGGGCGCACGCATATGGGCTCGTCCACCAGCAGCCACACGTTGCGGTATATGCCCGCGCCGCTGTACCAGCGGTCGCCGCCGCAGCTGCTATTGCGCAGGAGCGCGTCCTCGGACAGGCACTTTTCGCGGGCGTAGGCGCGCGCCAGCTCGTCGGCCTGCGCCTGCGATATCACGGCGCAGGTGGCGGCGGGGTCGGGGGAATTGTCCACCTTGACCGCCAGCACGTTTACGCAGCCGAACTCGAGCGCGCCGCTCAGCTCGACCTCAAACGGCACATAGCCGTACATGTGGCCGCCCAGCTCCCGGCCGTTCAGGTACACCGTGGCGAAGCGCTGCACGCCGTCGAACAGCACGCGCACCGTCTTGCCGCGCCACGCCTCGTCGGGCGTGAAGGCGAGCCGGTACCAGCCTATGCCCTCGCGCGGGTAGAAGCCCTGCGAGGCCCCGGCGGGCATGTCGGGGTCGCGGTGGGACTCTATCTGCCAGTCGTGCGGCAGCTCTACGGGGCGCATGGCGGAATCGTCAAAGTCCGCCTGAGCGCACCGCTCGTCCGTGAACAGAGAAAAGCGCCAGCCTGAATTGAGCGATATGCGATCGGTTTCCATGGTAGCTTCCTCCTGCATAAATGTGTTGCGCGATTTGCATTATTGTGGCCACTATACAAAATTCGCCTTGACACCGGCCGCGGAAGGTATATACTAGAAAACAGTGCCGATTGGAGTCGACGCGCGGCGCGGCTGTCTATGATGTCAAGTATAAGCCCGCTGAGGGCAAAATGCAAGCGAAATCGGGGCGCGGCGCAGGTCGACGGCGGACAAACTCTCAAGAGGTGAAAGATGGCACATATAAAGGATATGACCCACGGCCGCCCCTGGAAGCTCATACTGATGTTCGCGCTGCCGCTGATGGCCGGCAACGTGTTCCAGCAGCTCTACACGCTGGTGGATACCGCCGTGGTGGGCCAGTTTGTGGGCGTGGAGGCGCTGGCGTCGATGGGCGCGGCGGACTGGCTCAACTGGTTCATACTCGGCATACCCACAGGCTTTACCCAGGGCTTTTCGATAATGATGAGCCAGTACTTCGGCGCGGGCGACAACGAAAACCTGCGCCGCAGCATAGCGGGCTCGGTCGCGCTGGCGGCGATCATCTCGATAGCCACGCTCGCGCTGAGCCAGGCGTTCATATACGACATACTGCGCCTGCTCAACACGCCGGACAACGTGCTGCCGGGCTCGCTGCTCTACCTGCGCATATTCTTCTCCGGCATGCCCATATCGATGGCGTACAACCTGCTCTCGTGCATACTGCGCGCCCTGGGCGACAGCCGCACGCCGCTGCGCGCGATGATAATCGCCTCGCTCAGCAACGTGGCGCTGGATCTGCTGTTCACGATTGCGTTCGGCTGGGGCATAGCGGGCGTGGCCGCGGCGACGCTCATCGCCCAGTGCGTGGCGATGCTGTACTGCCTGCGCGCGGCCATGAGCATA
>JBJEUC010000496.1:0-2007 GCA_051883635.1 Candidatus Fimadaptatus sp. | reverse complement strand
GCCGCCGGAGGCAGCCACAAGGCTGCTGCCGCAGCCATAAGCGGCGCAAGGAAGCTGCCGCGAAGCCGCAAAGCAACGGAAGAACGCAGAGCAACATACTCTCCCCAAAACACACCGCGCCGCACGCCAGTGAGAAAACCTCACCAGCATGCGGCGCTCCATATGCCCCCATGTGCGCCCGGCCTATCTCGCCGCGCGCGCATTGGCGAGCATCAGCTTTATGCGGTTCTCCTGATTGACGCGGGTCGCGCCGGGGTCGTAGTCCACGGCCACGATGTTCATGTCCGGATAGGCGTCCTTGAGCGGCTTCATCATGCCCTTGCCGCAGATGTGGTTGGGCAGACAGCCGAAGGGCTGGGTGCAGACGATGTTCTTCACGCCCCGGTCGTATAGCTCCAGCATCTCGGCCGGCAGGAGCCAGCCCTCGCCCATCTTGCAGCCCAGGCCGATGAACTTCTGCACGCGCTCGACCGTGTGCTCAAAGGGCGCGGGCGCGCGGAACTTGCCGTAGCTCTCGATGATGCCTATCTCGGCGTGCTGTATGCGCAAAAACAGCTTGTAGGCCAGCTGGAAGGCCGCCATCTTCAGCCGGCTGAAGCCGTACAGGCCGCGCTCGGCGATGTGGTGGTATATGTAGTACAGGCAAAAGTCCAGCAGCCCCGGCACGGTGCATTCGGCGCCCTCGCTCACCAGGAAGTCCACAAGGTTGTTGTTGCCCAGGGGAGAGTACTTTACGTATATCTCGCCCACTACGCCCACCTGTATGCGCTCGCCCGGCTCCTTCTCGATGGCGTCAAAGGCGCGCATTATCTCGTTGGCATTGCGCTTAAAGTCGCCTATGTGCGCGCCGCGCGTGCTTATGTCGGCCGCGAGCCGGTCGGTCAGCTCGTAGGCCAGGCGGCGGCTCTCGCCCTTGTGCTTTTCGTAGGGACTGCACTGGTTGGTGAGCGACATCAGTATGTCGCCGTACATTATGCCAAACGCCATGCGCTTGAGCATGGACGGGCTCAGCTTGAAGCCGGGATGCTTCTCTATGCCCACCATGCTGAAGGATATCACCGGCACGTAGCCGTAGCCGGCCTTTTCCAGCGCCTTGCGCAGGAGCGATATGTAGTTGGACGCGCGGCAGCCGCCGCCGGTCTGGAAGTATATAAGCGCCGTTTTGTGCGGGTCGTACTTGCCGCTCTCCAGCGCGCTTATGAACTGGCCTATCACCAGCAGCGCCGGATAGCAGGCGTCGTTGTGGACATACTTGAGTCCGGCCTCGACTATCTCGGGCCCCTGGGTCTCCAGCAGCTCGGCCTTATACCCCGCGCTGCGCAGAATCTGCAGTATGAACCGAAAATGCAGCGGCAGCATGTTCGGCGCCAGTATCGTGTGCGTCGCCTTCATCTCCGGCGTGAACTGCACGTAGTAATTCGACTTCATTGTTTTCCTGCCTTTCCTCCAGTGCGCCGATAAGGCTGCGCAGGCGTATCTTCACCGCGCCGAGGTTGGTTATCTCGTCGATCTTTATCTGGGTATATATCTTGCCGCCCTGCTCGAGTATCGCGCGCACCTCGTCGGCGGTGATGGCGTCCATGCCGCAGCCGAAGGACACCAGCTGCACCAGCTCGACGTCGTCGTGCCCGGCGGCGAACTGCGCCGCGCGGTACAGGCGGGAATGGTAGGTCCACTGGTTCAGCACATGCAGCTCGGGCGACTGGGCCAGATGGCATACGCTGTCCTCGCTCACCACCACAAAGCCCAGCGACTGGGCCAGCTTGTCTATGCCGTGGCATATCTCGGAATCGATGTGGTAGGGGCGGCCCGCCAGCACCATCACGCGCAGACCGTGCTCGCGCGCGTAGCCCAGCGCGCTCTCGCCCGCGCGGCGCACGTCGGCCATATAGCCCTCGTATGCGGCCCAGGCGCGCTCGACGGCCCGGCTCAGTTCCCTGCGGCCCAGGCCCAGCTCGCGGCCCAGCGTCTCCTGAAGGCCCAGCCTCAGATGGCGGCTGCTGGAGA
>JBJEUC010000495.1:0-2018 GCA_051883635.1 Candidatus Fimadaptatus sp. | reverse complement strand
AGCTGATAGTAGAGGGCCTGCGTGGCATACTCAGCGACATCGAGGCCGGCAAGGTCACATTCGAGATAGACGCCGAGGACATCCACATGAACGTGGAAAAGCTGCTGACCGAGCGCATAGGCACGGCCGGCGGCCGCCTGCACACCGGCCGCAGCCGCAACGACCAGGTCGCGCTTGACGTACACATGTTCGTCAAGGACTGCATACGCCAGACCCAGGCCGAGCTGGGCGCGCTGATGCGCGTGGTGACCCGCATAGCGGGCGAGAACCTCAATACGGTCATGCCCGGCTACACCCATCTGCAGAAGGCGCAGCCCATAACGCTGGCCCATCACATGATGGCCTATTTCCAGATGCTGCGCCGCGACTGGCAGCGGCTGGAGGATTCCTTCGCCCGCGCCGACGTGATGCCGCTGGGCTCGGGCGCGCTGGCCGGCACCACCTACCCGCTTGACCGCGCGCGCGTGGCCGAGCTGCTGGGCTTTGCGGAGCTGAGCCAGAACTCGCTGGACGGCGTGAGCGACCGCGACTTCGTTATAGAGTACGCCTCCAACGCCTCGCTGATAATGATGCACCTGAGCCGCTTCTGCGAGGAGCTGATACTCTGGTCCAGCCATGAGTTCGGCTTCGTCGAGATGGACGACGCCTTCTCCACCGGCTCGTCCATAATGCCGCAGAAGAAGAACCCCGACGTGTGCGAGCTGATACGCGGCAAGACCGGGCGTGTCTACGGCGACCTGATGGGCCTGCTCACGATGATGAAGAGCCTGCCCCTGGCCTACGACAAGGACATGCAGGAGGACAAGGAGGCGCTGTTCGACGCGCACGATACCGTTTACAAGTGCCTGATGGTGTTCACCGCCATGCTGGATACGGTCAGGTTCCGCACCGAGCGCATGGAGCGCGGCGCGGCCGGCGGCTTCACCAACGCCACCGACGCGGCCGACTACCTGGTCAAAAAGGGCCTGCCCTTCCGCCAGGCGCACGAGGTCGTGGGCCGGCTGGTGCTGGACTGCATAAAGCACGACAAGGCGCTGCTCGACCTCACGATTGACGAGCTGAAGCAGTACTCGCCCCTGTTCGACGAGGATGTGTACGAGGCTATCTCGCTGGCCACCTGCGTGAACATGCGCAACGTGGTGGGCGGCCCCTCGCCCGACGCGGTGGGCGCGGCGCTTAGCGAGGCGCGCGCCTGGATGCAGGAGCATATAAGGGAGTGACGCCCCCCACGGCGCAATTTTGGTTAATAAGCGTAAATGCGCGTGCATATGCCGCCCGCGCATGATATAATGTTCCCATGCCAATACGGGCGCGGCCGCTTAACGTAGGCCGCGCCCGCCGACTTATACCAGACAGGAGGAGGCGCATACCCCGTGCTTGAGCCCATCACACGCGTAGCCTGAGCAAAGGCCGCGCAGACATACCGGAACAAACGGAGTTGCTGACAAGGGCCTTTGCCGTTCCAATATATATCAATATATCGGGAGCGCGACATGAGCTACAGGAAAGCAACAAACCTGCTGCCCGACGAGCTGCTGCGCGAGGTGCAGCAGTACGTGGACGGCGAGCTGATATACATACCCCGGCTGGACGCCAACCGGCGCGACTGGGGGCAGGACACATCCACGCGCGGCGAGCTGTCCGCGCGCAACGCGCTGATACATGCCGACTACCTCTCCGGCATGAGCGCGCGTGAGTTGGCCGACAAGTACTTTCTGACCGAAAAGAGCATACAGCGCATACTGCGGCAGATGAAGCGCCGCAGCGCCGCAGACGGCGAAAAGCGCACCGGCATGGACTGAGTTCCACGCCGGAATACAGTGGCGGGTGAGCAGGCTCCATGTGGACGCAGGAGCAGGCTCCCCCGCCACTGCATTTCGCCCGGGCGGCTGCGTAACCCGGGCGAGTTTGCGCCCGCTCACCAGACGGGCGGCGGGTCGACCTCACGGGCGTTTGCTCACGGAATGAAGCATGTCCGAGGCAGCGGGGCAGGCTACCCCGCCACTGCATTTCGCCCG
>JBJEUC010000494.1:0-2019 GCA_051883635.1 Candidatus Fimadaptatus sp. | reverse complement strand
GACATGCATGGCAATGTTACGCATCAACTAAGCGCACGAGCACATTGACGGCGCATCGCGCAAAAGAAGCACAGCTGTGAGGACATGTCCATGCTGGTAAAGCTGCGCCTGCGACGTCCAAGGCCGCGCCGCGCGCCAACTGAGCGCACGCTGACATAAGCCGCGCATCGCTCAAATGCAGCACAGCTGGGGGACAGGCTCCTGCCGGTGAAGCTGCGCATGACAACGTCCAAGGCCGCGCCGCGCGCCAACTGAGCGCGCGCGGTCACGACCCGCCCATCTCTCAACTAAAACGATCAGGAGGACAAGCCCATGCCTGTAAAGCTGCGTATAGCAACGCATGAGGACGCGCCGCGCATACTGGAGATGCAGCGGCGCGCGTTCGCCGCGACATACGAGCGCTTTCACGACGACGCCACCAATCCGGCGTGCGAGGACGAGGCGCGCATACTGCGGCGCATGGACATGCCCGGCTCCGTGTACTTTGTCATACTGTACGCGGGCCGGGAGGCGGGTGCGGTGCGCGTGGCGCGCGAGGGCGGCTGTGCGCGCATAAGCCCGCTGCTCGTGCTGCCGGAGTATCAACGCCGGGGCCTGGGCACGCGCGCCCTGGCCTACCTGCGCGCGCTCATGCCGGAGGTCGGCCGCTGGACGCTGGACACCATAGCGCAGATGCCGGGCAACTGCGCGTTTTATGAGGCCATGGGCTTTCGGCGGGATGGGCGCGTCGAGCGCATACAGCCGGGCATGGACGCGGTTGGCTATGAACTGCGCGTGGCAAGGCCGGTGTCGGGGGCGCTGGCCGACTACCTCAGGCGGAACATGCTCGCGCGCTATGCCGCCTTTGACGAGGGGCACGACGCCTTTCACGCGCTGAACGTGATGGAGGCGGCACTGGGCATGGCTGCGGAGTGGGGAGTGAGCGCCGATATGACCTGCGCGGCCGCGGCCTGCCACGACATAGGGCTGGCCTGCGGCAGGGAACGGCATCACCTGGACTCGGGACGCATGGTGCGCGGGGACGCGGGCCTGCGGGAGTTCTTCAGCCCCGGGGAGATAGAATCGATAGCCCGCGCCTGCGAGGATCATCGCGCCTCGGGCGGGCGGCCGCGCGAGCTGCTGGGCTGTATGCTGGCCGACGCCGACCGCGAGCTGGAGCCGCGCAGGCTGATATACCGCACGCTCACGTATGGCCGCGCGCACTTCCCGGAGCTGAACGCTGAGGAACAGCGCGAGCGGGTGATAGAGCATGTGCGCGACAAGTACGGCCCCGGGGGCTATATGCGTCCCTGGCTGGGCTCGGCCGGCATGGAGGCGCACCGGCGCGCGCTGTGGGCGATGCTGGACGAGCCCGAGCGCATACGCGCGCTGTGCCGGGAGTACGAGGCGGCGCTGGACATGCGCTGATCCCGGCTCGCCACTGTCACAGCAGCGCGGTGAGCGCGGCCACCAGCGCCACGCCGGGTATGCCCAGCAGCCCGGTCAGCAGCACGCTGAACGGGTTGACGGCTATGCAAAAGCCCGTTATGCCGCCAAACAGGTTTATCAGCCACATGATGAGCGCGCCCACGAGCGAATTGAGCGTGAGCCGCCACATCCACCTTCCGGGCGTGAGCAGCAGCCTGCCCGCCAGATACAGCACCACCAGCCCCAGCGCATATGCGCACAGCAGTTCCCACGGAATAGCCATGTAGATCCCCCCAGTCGTTTGAGTATATGCTGGGGCGGAAGTGTTATGACTGAGGGGCAGTGGACAGGCCGCGCAGGGGCGTGTTCCTGTCGCTCAGGTAGGAAGGTCATGCTTTCTTGCCTGCTTTGCGATGAGGCTTTATTAGTTGCTTGTTTATTTTGATGATGCATTGCGGGTTTCGTGGCGCATCCTTGCGCCGCTGTTGCCTGTTGGCGCTACCGCGTGGCAGCCTCCGGCGGCCAAGGAGGGCCAGGGGGATTGCGATTTCCCCCTAGGCCCTCCTTGGATTCTCCTATTACCCCTTGAAACGCCGCCGCTCCGCTGAGGGG
>JBJEUC010000493.1:0-2019 GCA_051883635.1 Candidatus Fimadaptatus sp. | reverse complement strand
AGAGAGCCGGTCTGGAAGCTCCGCTTCCCGACCGGCTCTTTTTGTGTTCTTCAGGTTTTCCAGTGCAAAAGAAGTTTACGATGGTAACGATGGTCAAGCCCTCGCCAAGAGAGGCCGGGCAAAGAAGGAGGGGTTGCGCGGCATTGAGAGCTTTCTTCTTTGCCACTTTTCAGCCAGCGGCTGATATCCTTATCGACATTCCGCTGCTTCCCGTAAAGGACCCACTTTCGGCGTGGAGGAGAAGTTGGGAGGATGAGCGATGCGCATGCACGACTTGTGGCGCTGGGACGGGGGATCGGCGGGTGGCCGGTCACGCCGCCCGCCGCTTGACCGGCGTGCGCGCCCCGTGCAAACGCAGCGCATCAACCTTATCCAAAGCACATCGCCCCGCCTCACAGATAGTCCACCCACTCCGCGCCCGCGTCGGGGGCCAGGCTGCCCTCGCGCTCCAGCCCCGCAAAGCCCCGCTGGCGCAGGTACTCGTAGGCCGTTATGGCCACAGAGTTGGACAGGTTGAGCGAGCGAGCGCCCGCGCGCATTGGTATGCGGATGCAGCGGTCGTAGTGGGCGGCGAGCAGCTCCTCGGGCAGGCCGCGGCTCTCGCGGCCGAACACGAGGAAGGTCTCCTCGGGATAGCGCACGTCGCAGTAGCAGGCGCGCGCCTTTTTGCTGGTGAAGAACAGCTCCGCGTCCGGGTATGCGGCCAGGAAGTCCTGCCAGCTCTCGTGTACGCGCAGCTCCATCATGTGCCAGTAATCCAGCCCCGCGCGCTTGAGGTAGCGGTCCGATATCTCAAAGCCCAGCGGCTTTATGAGCTCCAGGCGCGCGCCGGTCGCGGCGCAGGTGCGGGCGATGTTGCCGGTGTTTTGCGGTATTTCGGGATTGAGCAGCACTATGTGCAGCATTCGGGACCTCGTTTCCGGGCGCGAGCCCTTATCGTATGAAGCGGCGCATGAGCGAGGTATGCACGCTCACCGCGTGGTGCGGGCACAGCTCCTGGCAGCAGAAGCAGCGTATGCAGCGCTTGAGCTCGACCCGGGGCAGCGGCGCGAGCGTTATCGCCCTGCCCGGGCAGGAGCGCGCGCACATGCCGCAGCGCACGCACTTCTGCGCATCGAACCGGGGCCGGGGCAGCGCCACCGCGTTTATCAGCCGGCCTATTACCGGCGTGGTCGAAAACAGCTTGATGTCCCGGGCGGCGCGCGGGTACACGTAGTCGCTCACGCGCAGCGCGGCCGCGTCGTCGCCCAGCACGCGCACGGCCTCGGGCGCAAGCAGGCCCCGCTCCATCGCGCGCGCGAGCGTACAGACCTCGCGGGGCGCAAGTCCTATCAGCTGCGCGGCCACCGCGTCCAGCGCGTGCGCGTCGCGGCTCACCAGCAGCGCACCTATGTGCCGGGGCGTGCCGCCCGTGGGCCCCTCGCCCTCCATGCCGTCGACCGCGTCCAGCACGCTTATCACCGGCCTCACGCAGCGCTCTATGTCCACCAGCATGTCGGAAAAGCGCTCCAGCTGGTTGAAGCGCGCGTGATACTCGACCTTGGTCATGCCCGGCACGCAGCCGAACAGGTTCTTGACGCAGCCGGTCATCAGCGTCATGCCGTGCGTCTTGAGCTTGGAGCAGCTTATCACCGCGTCGGCCTTGAGCACCATGCCGGTCAGGTCCACGTGCTTGAGCGTGCGGCCCTCGGGGAAGTCGCGCGCGCCCTGCGAATCGTCCAGCGCCAGCTCCGCGCCCGAGCGCGCGGCGGCCTCGGCCATGCCCGTGCCGGAATAGTAGCTCTTGAGCAGCGCGGCGTTCAGCGGGCCGCCGGGGCTGTCGCCTATCACGGGGGTCGCGCCCAACGCGCTTATGCGCGCGCACAGCGCCCTCACCACCTCCGGATGCGTGGTGGCGGCGGCCTGCGGGCCCTTGCGCATTACCAGATTGCACTTTACCAGCACGCGCATGCCGGGCCGTATCACGTCCTCCAGCCCGCCCGCCAGCTCCAGCGCGCGGGCGAGGGCGGCGTCCACGCA
>JBJEUC010000492.1:0-2021 GCA_051883635.1 Candidatus Fimadaptatus sp. | reverse complement strand
TTCGCGCCCGGCAAGGACGGCCTGGTGCATATCTCCAAGCTGGCCAACAAGCGCGTGGAGAAGGTCGAGGACGTAGTGAACATAGGCGACGAGCTCGAGGTCCGCGTGGCCGAGATAGACTCCCAGGGCCGCATAAACCTGGTGCGCAACGACATTACCTATACCAACAACGAGATGCCGGTGCGCCGCCCGCCGCGTCCGGCCTTCGGCGACAGGGATCGCCGTCCGCCGCGCAGGCCCAATAACTGATAAAGTCAATATTGCAGGCATGGATGCGAGCGCGTCCATGCCTGCTTTGCTAAGCGGCAGAGGAGGTTGCAGGCATGAAGACCATACGCGAGCTGCAGACGGAGGCCTATCAGAACAAGCTGGACAAGGGCTTCAACGTGACCGACGTGAATCTGGAGTTTTGCCTGACCTACGGCGAGCTGGCCGAGGCGCACGAGGCCTGGCGCAGCAAGCGCCCCGACGTGGGCGAGGAGCTGGCCGACGTGGCGATATACCTGATGGGCCTTGCGGAGATACTGGGCGTGGACCTGCAGGCGGAGGTGGAGCGCAAGGTGAGCAAAAACCGCCGCAGGGAGTACGCCGTGATAGACGGAGTGACGCGGCGCGTAAAGGACGCCGATTGACCGCCGCGCGGCGCATAACGCCGGTTAGCGGCCGCGCCGCCGGGGTATATTAGTAAAAACAGGATGGGGAGCGTGCCTATGTACGATAAGATCATACTGGATAACGGGCTCTGCATAATAGGCGAGCGGATAGAGCACTTCCGCTCCGTATCGGCCGGCGTGTGGATAGGCGCCGGGTCGCAGTACGAATCGCCCGCCGAAAACGGACTTTCGCACTTCCTGGAGCACATGCTGTTCAAGGGTACCACCACGCGCACGGCGCGCGACATTGCCGAGCAGACCGACGCCGTGGGCGCGCAGCTGAACGCCTTTACCTCCAAGGAATGCACCTGCTACTACATAAAGGTGATAGACGAGCATATCGAGCTGGCGCTGGACATGCTCTCCGACATGGTGATCAACTCCACGCTCAACGACGAGGAGCTGGCCAAGGAGAAGGGCGTGATAATCGAGGAGATAGGCATGAACGAGGACTCGCCCGAGGACGTGGTGTTCGAGATGCTGGCCAGGGCGCTGTTCGGCGAAAACCCGCTGGGCATGACCATACTGGGCCCGGCGGGGAACATACGCGGCTTTGAGCGCGCCGACCTTGTGCGCTATCGCGCGCGCATGTACCGCCCGGGCAACACCGTGCTGGCGCTGGCGGGGCACTACGACTGGGACCGCGTGGTGGAGCTGGCCGGGCGCATGTTCGGCGGCTGGAGCGCGGGCGAGGAGGCGCAGCAGCCCGAGCCCTGCAGGCTGTGCTACGGCCTGGAGCGGCGCGAAAAGGACATAGAGCAGGTGCAGGTATGCCTGGGCCTCAAGGGCGTGGAGGCGGGCTCCAGCGACGTGTACGCGCTGAGCATATTCAACAACATATTCGGCGGGTCGATGTCGTCGCGCCTGTTCCAGCGCATACGCGAGGAGCAGGGGCTGGCATATTCGGTGTACTCATACCCCACCAGTTACCGCGACTGCGGCGCGCTGGCGATATACGCCGGCACCGGCCCCGAGCACGCCCAGCAGGTGCTCGCCTCGCTGCGCGGCGAGATAGACCGCGCGCTCGACGAGGGCGTGAGCGAGCGCGAGTTCATACAGGCGCGCGAGCAGCTCAAGGGCTCGTACATACTGGGCCTGGAAAGCGCGTCCAGCCGCATGTCGGCGCTGGGCCGGCGCATGCTGCTCATGCGCGATACCATGGACGAGAACCAGGTAATAAAGCGCATAAACGAGGTTACGCTGGACGACGTGAACCGCGTGCTGCGCGCGTCGCTCGCGGGCGACTACGCGGTGGCGCTCATGGGCAAGGGCGTGAATGACCTCGATCTGAGCATGTTTGGAAAATGACAACAGGTGGCGGGGGAGCAAGCTCCCCCGCCACTGCCACCCCTACACAGTTTCCGCTGA
>JBJEUC010000491.1:0-8266 GCA_051883635.1 Candidatus Fimadaptatus sp. | reverse complement strand
GGGCCGTATGGCCGTCCTGTGCAGCAGGGCGAGGGCCGTCAGGGGCCGTATGGCCGTCCTGTGCAGCAGGGCGATAACCGTCAGGGGCCGTATGGCCGTCCTGTGCAGCAGGGCGAGGGCCGTCAGGGCCCGTACGGCCGTCCGGTGCAGCAGGGCGAAGGCCGTCAGGGCGGCCAGTTCGGTCGTCCGGCCAACGGCGCGCAGGGCGGGTTCAACCGCCCGCAGGGCGAAAGGCCCGCGCGGCCCGGTATGGGCGGCCCGCGTCCGGCCGGCGGTGCGCCGCGTCCGGGCGGAGCGATGGGCGCGCGTCCCATGGGCGCACGCAAGCCCGCCAGCGACCTGGCTCCCACGGTGGAGAAGGAGCGCGTATCCAACTACGATCCCAACAAGAAGAACTACGTGCGCCAGCACGACCCCGAGCATGTGGCCAAGAACCGCCGCCAGCTGGCCAAGAGCGCCGCGCCTTCCTTCATGGACGACGAGTTCGTGCGCGGCGGCAAGCGCGCCAAGGGCAAGAAGGCTGCCGTAAAGCAGGAGCCCATCAAGATAGAGAAGGCGTTCATGACCGCCGAGCGCATCACGGTGCGCGATCTTTCCGAGCGCATAGGCAAGCCCGCGGGCGAGATAATCAAGAAGCTGATGGGCCTTGACATAATGGCGACCATCAACTCCGAGCTGGATTACGACACGGCGCTGCTGGTGTGCTCCGACTTCGGCATAGAGCTGGAGCTCAAGCTCGACAAGACCGCCGAGGACATACTCAGCGACGAGGACGTGCAGGACGAGGAGAGCGATCTCATCACCCGCCCGCCGGTAGTGACCATAATGGGCCACGTCGACCACGGCAAGACCTCGCTGCTGGACTACATACGCAAGACGCGCGTGACCGCGACCGAGGCGGGCGGCATAACTCAGCACATCGGCGCGTACACCGTGAACGTAAACGACCAGCAGATAACCTTCCTGGATACCCCCGGCCACGAGGCCTTCACCGCCATGCGCGCGCGCGGCGCCCAGTGCACCGACATCGCGATACTGGTAGTGGCCGCCGACGACGGCGTTATGCCCCAGACCATCGAGGCCATCAACCACGCCAAGGCCGCCAAAGTGCCGATAATCGTGGCGATAAACAAGTGCGACCGCCCGGGCGCCGATCCCGAGCGCATCAAGACCCAGCTCACCGAGTACAACCTGGTATGCGAGGAGTGGGGCGGCGATACCATCATGGTGCCGATATCGGCGCTCACCGGCGACGGCATAGATTCGCTGCTGGAGATGGTCATACTGCAGGCCGAGGTGCTCGACCTCAAGGCCAACCCCGACCGCATGGCCCGCGGCATAATCGTCGAGGCCAAGCTGGACAAGGGCCGCGGCCCGGTGGCGACCGTGCTGGTACAGAACGGCACGCTGCATACCGGCGATACGATAGTGGCCGGTACCGCGTACGGCCGCGTGCGCGCCATGGTGAACGACCGCGGCGAGCGCGTGACCGAGGCCGGCCCCTCGATGCCCGTCGAGGTCATAGGCTTCAACGACGTGCCCGAGGCGGGCGACCAGATAAGCGCGGTAGAGGACGACCGCCTGAGCCGCCTGGTGGCCGAGGAGCGCAAGCAGAAGCTGCGCGCGGCGCTGGTCAAGAACGATTCCAAGGCCTCGCTGGACGACCTGTTCAGCCAGATAGGCAACGGCGTGAAGGACCTGAACGTGATAGTAAAGGCCGACGTGCAGGGCAGCGTGGAGGCCGTCAAGCAGTCGCTTGAAAAGCTGTCCAACGAAGAGGTGCAGGTCAAGACCATCCACGGCGGCGTGGGCGCGATAAACGAGACCGACGTAATGCTGGCCTCGGCGTCCAACGCGATAATCGTGGGCTTCAACGTGCGCCCCGACAGCAAGGCCGCTCAGCTGGCCGAGCGCGACCAGATAGACATCCGGCTCTACCGCGTGATATACGACGCGATAGAGGAGATACAGGCCGCCATGAAGGGCCTGCTCGCGCCCAAGTTCAAGGAGGTCATACTGGGCCACGCCCAGGTGCGCCTGACCTTCAAGGTGTCCGGCGTGGGCACCATCGCCGGCGGCTACGTTACCGACGGCAAGATACAGCGCAACGCCCAGATACGACTGCTGCGCGACAATGTGGTCATACACGAGGGCAAGATCGCCTCGCTCAAGCGCTTCAAGGACGACGCCCGCGAAGTGGCGCAGGGCTTTGAATGCGGCATAGGCATCGAAAACTATAACGACGTCAAGGAAAACGACGTGATAGAGTGCTTCGTGATGGAGGAGATCAAGGACTAAGGCTTACGCGCCGCGCATGGGCATTTGGCTGTGCGCGGCGTTTTGGCTTTTCGGGGCCGGGGCGCGCCCGGCGAGTGGCTTTATAAGGAGAATAAGATGGCATATAACAGGATAGACCGTATTTCCGAGGAGGTGCGCCGCGAGCTGGACAAGCTGCTGCGCGAGGAGCTGCGCGACCCGCGCTTTGCGGGCACGTTCTCCATCACCCACGCGGACGTGACGCGCGATCTGCGCTACTGCAAGGTATATGTGAGCGTGCTGGAGCCCGAGCATCGCAAGGGCACCATGGACGCGCTCAGGAGCGCGGCGGGCTTTCTGCGCCGCGAGCTGGGGCGGCGCGTGGATCTGCGCTATACGCCCGAGCTGATATTCGAGCTGGATACCAACATGGAGTACGCCAGCCGCATGACCAAATTGATAGACGAAGCGGTGAAGAGGAATGCCAAGGAGCCTTCGGAAGAATGACGGCCCGGCCGCGCTGGCCGATTGGATAAGGACGCATGACGACATAGGCGTGGTCTGCCACGTATCGCCCGACGGCGACACGCTGGGCAGCGCGCTGGCGCTGGCCGAGGGCCTGCGCAGGCTGGGCAAGAACGCCTGCACGCTGTGCCAGGATGAGGTCCCGGCGATGTATCACTTCATGAGCGGCGCGCTGGACGTATGCACGCCCGAGTCCGCGCCCTTCATGATACGCTCGGCGCTGTTTTCCGACGTGAGCGACGAGCTCAGGGCCGGCTCCTGCCTGATGCCCGATGTGCGCGAGCGCGCGCTGATAGACCACCACGAGACCAACCCGGCCTTTTGCGACGTCAACCTTATCGACGGCACGGCGGCGGCCACCAGCGTGATGGTTGCGGAGCTGATGGACAGGCTGCGCGTGCCGCTCACGCCCACCATGGCCGAGAACCTGTACGTGGGCATAACGACCGATACCTTCAACTTCTCGTTCCGCTCCACCGACGGGCGCACGCTGCGCGCGGGCGCCAAGTGCCTGGACGCGGGCGCCGACCCCGACAAGGTGACGCGGCTGATGTTCCGGCTGCGCAGCGTGCCGCGCACGCGGCTGCTGGGCGCGGCGGTCGACCGGATGGAGCTGCTGGCGGGCGGCAGGCTGGCGCTGTTCAGGATAAGCCGCCTGATGCTGGAGGAGGTCGGCGCGACCGCGGCCGAGTGCGAGGGCATAGTCAACTACGGCGTGGAATGCGAGGGCGTGCGGGCGGCGGCGCTGCTGCGCGAGCAGGAGGGCGGGGTCAAGGCCTCGCTGCGCTCGCTGGGAGACGTGGACGTGAGCCGCGTGGCGCTCAGGCACGGCGGCGGCGGCCATGCGGCGGCGGCGGGCTGCACCCTCCGGGGCGGCCTGGACGAGTGCGCCGCGCTGATAGTGCCTGAGCTGATAGAGGAGCTGAACGGGGCGACAAAGTGAGTTGACCGGGGCAGGCGGCCTGAGGGCGCGCCCCGGACAGTGAGGTGCGAATGGACGGATTCATCAACCTGCTCAAGCCGCCGGGCATGACCTCCTCGGACGCGGTGGTGTATGTCAGAAAGCGCCTGCCGCGCGGCACCAAGGTGGGCCACGCGGGCACGCTCGACCCCGAGGCGGCGGGCGTGCTGCCGGTGATGGTGGGGCGCGCCGCCCGGCTGAGCGATTACATAATGGACGGCGCAAAGGAGTACGTGTGCGAGATAGCGCTGGGCGTGGCGACCGATACGCAGGACGCGCAGGGCGCGCAGGTGGGCGAGCGCTGCACCCCGGCGTCCGGCGAGGAGCTGCGCTCGGTGCTGCCCGCCTTCACCGGACGCATTATGCAGACGCCCAGCGCCTTCAGCGCGCTCAAGGTGGGCGGCAGGAAGATGTGCGACATACTGCGCGCGGGCGGGGAGGTGGCGCCCCAGCCGCGCCCGGTCACGATACACGAGCTGGAGTACCTGGGAATGAGCGCGCCGGACGGCCACATGCTGCGCATCAAGTGCTCAAAGGGCACATACATACGCGCGCTGTGCGACGATCTGGGCCGCGCGCTGGGCTGCGGCGCTCATATGCGCTCGTTGCTGCGCACGCTCAGCGCGGGCTTTGCGCTGGAGGCCGCGCATACGCTGGAGGAAGTGGACGCGGACCTTGCCGGGTGCCTGACGCCCCTGGACGTGCCCATAGCCCATATACCGGCGGTGCTGGCGGGCGCGGACATGTACGCGCGCGTGCGCTGCGGCAACCGGCTGCCGCTGGGCGCGCTGAGCGGCGATCTGGGCGAGGGCGTGCGCAGGCTGTACGTGAGCCGCGACGCGCAGCCCCCCTGCGGTGACGCAGGCGCGATACCGGAGGGCTATGGCTTTGCGGGCATAGTGGAGCGCGACGGCGAGGAGATGCGCTTTCGCGCGATGCTGCTGGAAGCGGAGGACTGAGGATGCGGGTCTTTGACACTATGGAGGACTATGCGGCGGCCTGCGGCCCGTGCGTGGCGGCGCTGGGCATGTTTGACGGAGTACACGCCGGGCACGCGGCGCTGATAGGCCGGGCCGTGCGCGAGGCCCGCGCGCGGGGCGTGCTGGCCGTGGCGGTCACGTTCAGGGCCAGCCCGCTGCGCACGCTGTGCCCCGACCGCGCGCCCGGCGACATACAGACGCTCGCCGAAAAGCTGGATTCGCTCCGGGCGCTGGGCGTGGACGCGGCGGTCTGCGAGGAGTTCACCGCCGAATACGCGCGCCGTCCGGGGCTGGACTTCGCCCGCGACCTGAGCGGCAAGCTGCGCGCGCAGGCCGTGGTGGCGGGGTTCAACTATACCTTTGGCGACCGGGGCGCCTGCGGCGCGCGGGAGCTTGAGCGCATGGGAAGCGAGCTGGGCTACGAGGTCATGATAATGGAGCCGGTCAGCATAGACGGCGGCGCGGTCTCCTCAACGCGCATACGCGAGCGGCTGGCGCAGGGCGATATCGCCGCCGTGAACGCCATGCTGGGCCGCCCGTATGAGCTGAGCGGCACTGTGGCGCACGGCAAGCACCTGGGCCATACGCTGGGCTTTGCCACCGCCAATCTCGACCTGGAGCCGGGGCGCGCGCTGCCCCACCCGGGCGTGTACGTGTGCGCGATGAAGCTGGAGGGCGACTGGCTCCCGGGCGTGCTGAACATAGGCTCGCAGCCCACGGTGCCCAGCGGCCGGCTGACCTGCGAGGCGCACGCGCTGTGCCCGCTGGGCGACGTGTACGGCCGGTTCATGCGCGTCATGTTCCTGGATTTCCGCCGCCCCGAGCGCAGGTTCTCGGGCATAGACGAGCTGCGTGCGCAGGTGGAAAGCGACAAGGCCGACGCGTGCGCCTGGTTTGAGGCCAGCGACGCGCTGCAAAGGCTGAATGGCACATCAAAATAACAAACTTAACGTTTACAAACGGCCGTCAGCATGGTAAAATAGAGAATGTGGTTTGCTGGAGCAAATGCGCTCCGACCGCCGCGGGCCAGGCTTGGCGCTTCTCCAACGCTTTGCGTAGTCCGCGGGGAAAAGAAAGAAGGAGGAATACCATTATGATCGACAAGTCTGCTATCATCGCCGAGTACGCTACCCACGAGGGCGACACCGGTTCTCCCGAGGTTCAGGTCGCGCTGCTGACCGCGCGCATCAACCACCTGAACGAGCATCTGCGCGATAACAAGAACGACCACCACTCCCGCCGCGGCCTGCTGCTGATGGTCGGTCAGCGCCGTGGTCTGCTGGACTACCTCAAGCGCAAGGACATAGAGCGCTATCGCGCGCTGGTCGCCAAGCTGGGTCTGAGGAAGTAATTCCCGCCCTGCTGAGCGCACGGAGGACGGCTCCGGTTATCGACTGAACGGGGACAGGCCGTTGCTGGCCGATGTTGGATCGGTATAAGCGCCGTCGTTTGGTTGGGCACTGCCCCTGCCAAGCGGCGGCGTTTTTGAAAGCAAGCCGCAGGATATCGCTATCAATAAAAAGGTTAATATATACAGGTTGCCTGAAAGGAGGCAAAGCATGGAAAAGAACTATTCTATGGAGCTGGCCGGCCGCACACTGACGCTGGAATTCGGCAGGTATGCGCAGCAGGCCAACGGCAGCGTGCTCGTGCGCTATGGCGACACGGTGGTGCTGGTATGCGCCACGGCGGCCGACAAGCCGCGCCCGGGCATGGACTTTTTCCCGCTGAGCGTAGAGTTTGAGGAGAAGCTGTATTCGGTAGGCAAGATACCGGGCGGCTTCATCAAGCGCGAAGGCCGTCCGACTGAAAAGGCCATACTGACCTCGCGCCTTATAGACCGCCCGATACGTCCGCTGTTCCCCAAGGGAATGCGCAACGACGTGCAGGTGGTCGCGACCGTGCTGTCGGTCGATACCAATCAGCCGCCCGAGATACCGGCCATGATAGGCTCCTCCGCGGCGCTGAGCGTGAGCGACATACCCTTCGCCGGCCCCACCGGCTCGGTGAACGTGGGTCTGGTGGACGGCGAGTTCGTCATCAACCCCAACGACGAGCAGCGCGCCGCCTCCGACCTCAACCTGACAGTTTCCGGCACCAAGGACGCGGTCATGATGGTCGAGGCCGGAGCCAACGAGGTGACCGAGGAGGTCATGCTCAAGGGCATAATGCTGGCCCATGAGGAGATAAAGAAGCTGGTCGCCTTCCAGGAGCAGATAGTGGCCGAAATAGGCAAGCCCAAGCGCGAGTTCCCGCTGGAGCTGGTGGGAGACGACGTGAAGGAGGCCGTGCGCGAGTTCTCCTACGACCGCATGGCGTGGGCGTTCGACACCTTCGAGCGCTACGAGCGCGAGGAGCGCGAGGCCGTGGTCACTCAGGAGGCGCACGAGCACTTCGACGCGCAGTTTGAGGGCCGCGAGCGCGAGATAGACGACGCACTGTACGCCATCAAGAAGGAGATAATGCGCGGCAAGATACTGGACGCGGGCATCCGCCCCGACGGCCGCGCGCTCACCGAGGTGCGCCCGATATGGTGCGAGACCGGCATACTGCCCCGCACCCACGGCAGCGCCGTGTTCACCCGCGGCCAGACCCAGGTCATGACCGTGGTGACGCTGGGCGCTATGGGCGACGTGCAGATACTGGACGGCCTGAGCAACGAGGACTCCAAGCGCTACATGCACCACTACAACTTCCCGCCGTACTCCACCGGCGAAGCCAAGCCCATGCGCGGCCCCGGCCGTCGCGAGATAGGCCACGGTGCGCTGGCTGAGCGCGCGCTGGAGCCCATGATACCCTCCGAGGAGGAGTTCCCCTACGCCATCCGCCTGGTCAGCGAGGTAATG
This sequence comes from Candidatus Fimadaptatus sp., assembly GCA_051883635.1. Taxonomy (GTDB): domain Bacteria; phylum Bacillota; class Clostridia; order Christensenellales; family Aristaeellaceae; genus Fimadaptatus. The sequence continues at coordinate 698 of JBJEUC010000491.1, read as the reverse complement.
AGCTCCAATGGCTCCACCTCCCAGGCTTCGGTATGCGGCTCCACGCTGTCGCTGATGGACGCGGGCGTGCCGATTAAGCGCCCCGTAGCCGGCGCGGCCATGGGCCTGATAAAGGCCGCCGACGATTCCGGCAAGGTCGCGATACTGACCGATATACAGGGCCTTGAGGACTTCCTGGGCGATATGGACTTCAAGGTCGCCGGTACCACCGAGGGCATAACCGCCATACAGATGGACATAAAGATAAAGGGTATAGACGAGCCGATACTGCGCCAGGCCCTGCGCCAGGCGCACGACGCGCGCATGTTCATACTGGGCAAGATGCTCGAGTGCCTGCCCGCCCCGCGCGACCACATGAGCAAGTACGCGCCCAAGATAACCCGCTTCATGATCAACCCCGAGAAGATACGCGAGGTCATAGGACCCGGCGGCAAGATGATAAACAAGATCATCGCCGAAACGGGCGTCAAGATAGACATCGAGGACGACGGCCGCGTGTACATCTCCACCCCCGACGAGGAGGCCGCCGCGCGCGCCCGCTCCATGATAGAGGGCATCGCCAAGGATCCCCAGGTGGGCGACGTGTTCCACGGCAAGGTGGTGCGCATAATGCAGTTCGGCGCGTTCGTTGAGTTCGCGCCCGGCAAGGACGGCCTGGTGCATATCTCCAAGCTGGCCGACAAGCGCGTGGAGAAGGT
>JBJEUC010000490.1:0-2025 GCA_051883635.1 Candidatus Fimadaptatus sp. | reverse complement strand
GCGTAACGGTGGTGGACGGCGCGCTGCGGCTGGTGCTGAGCATATACGTGGAGGATTACCTGAAGGGCGTCGTGCCCTACGAGATGAGCGATTCCTTCCCCCAGGAGGCGCTGAAGGCGCAGGCCGTGGCCGCGCGCACCTATGTGCTCAAGCGCCGCAACCCCGCCCGCGAATGGGACGTTTACGACAACACCAGCGACCAGGTGTTCCGCGGGTACGAAGCGCAGTACGTGAACGCCGCCCGCGCGGTGGAGGAAACGCGCGGCATGGTGGGCACGTACCGGGGCGAGCTGGCCGAGTGCTTCTACTCGGCCTCCAACGGCGGCCAGACCGACCTGTACGCAAACGTGTTCGCGGACGGCGCCGATTACGGCTATCTGGACATGCGAGCCGACCCCTACGACCTTGCCAATCCGCAGAGCCGGCTCAAGACGGCCGGCGTGCCCAAGCAGCCCGGTTCGCTCTCTCCCCTGCCCGAGGGACTCGATGTGCTGCTCAAGGCGGCGCTTGGCGAGCAGCTGGCCGCGCTGGGCTACGACGATTCGCCCGAGAACATCACTATAATCGACATAAGCTATATTGCCCCGCATACGCCCATGTATGACGTGCCCAGCCGCGTGTTCACCCAGCTGCGCTTCAGGCTCCGGGCGATGGCCTGCGCCGTCACGCCGGACGCCGGAGGCGGGCTTGCGCTCTCGGAGCAGCGCGTACTGAGCGACGAGCTGACCGTCGACCTGCCCATATTCGGCAGCGAAGGCGTGGAGCAGGCGCTGGGATTGTCCATAAACAGGCTGGACAACGAGCTGATAACCGTAAGCGACGCGGGCGACCGCTTCATCATCGAGGCGCGGCGCTTCGGCCACGGGCTGGGCATGAGCCAGCGCGGCGCCGAATACATGGCGGGGACCTACGGCTGGACGTATGAGGAGATACTGGCGTTTTACTACCCGGGCATGGAGTTCACGACGCGTCAATATGCGCCGGCGATACTCCCGGCGATAGCGGAGGAGCAGGCGGCCACGCCCCGCCCCACCGCCGAGCCCACGCCCCGCCCCACGCTGATACCGGTGGGTGAGTTGCCCGAGGGCGCGTTCTACGCCGAGGTCGCCCTGACCAGCGACGATTCCACGCTCAACCTGCGCGCCGAGCCCAATACCACCTCGCAGATACTCTGCGCGCTCATGAACCGGCAGCCGGTGATAGTGCTGCGCGAACTGGGCGACGGCTGGGTGCAGGTGCAGGTGGGCTCGCTGACCGGCTACGTGGCCGCTCAGTACCTAAGGCTGATATAAGCATAGCTCAGGAGGCATTGCATATGGACATGGACACTTTGTACGCTCAAACGCGCGCCGCTCTGGACGAACTGCTTGAGCGCGGCACGCGGCCCTTCTTCGAGCCGCGCCTGGTGGTGGTGGGCTGCTCCAGCAGCGAGGCGCTGGGCGGGCTGATAGGCCACGACTCGTCGCCCGAGGCCGGAGCGGCCATGGCGCGCGCCGCGCTGGATGCCGCGCGCGCACATGGCTGCGAGCTGGCCGCGCAGTGCTGCGAGCATCTCAACCGCGCGCTGGTAATGGAGCGCGAAGCCGCCTGCCGCAGGGGCTATCAGCAGGTATGGGCGGTGCCCCAGCCCAAGGCCGGGGGCTCGTTCGCTGCCGGCGTATGGGCGCTGCTGAGCGACCCGGTGCTGGTAGAGCGGGTCGAGGCCGATGCGGGACTGGACATAGGCGATACGCTGATCGGCATGCACCTCAGGCGCGTGGCGGTGCCCGTGCGGCTCGAAAACGGCCGCATCGGCCAGGCCCACGTCACGGCCGCGCTCACCCGTCCCCCGCTCATCGGCGGCGCGCGGGCGCGCTACGAATGATGCCGGCGGGCGGGATGCTGGTGAAATGACGCGCATTGCAGGGTGAGGTAGGCGCTGGGGAGAGCGGTGTGTTGGGGAGAGTGGTAATTCCCGTTGCAAAGCCGATGTGCGTCCGGCGTGTACGTCGCTGCTTCCCTCCCCTGCGCTTCCGCCGAAGCGCT
>JBJEUC010000489.1:0-8331 GCA_051883635.1 Candidatus Fimadaptatus sp. | reverse complement strand
ACGCGCGACTTCTACGAGGTCATCGATACCTTCTCCTACAAATACGGCATACAAAACGGCAACTACTCATACGGCACCGCCGTAGGGCTGATGAAGAGCATAATATCGGTGATACTGGTATTCGGCGCCAACAGCCTTTCGCGCAAGGTGATGGACGTGGCCGTGCTGTAAGGAGGCTATGCAATGCAGACATACTACAAAAAGACGCTGGGCACAAAGATATTCGACATATTCAACGTGATAATTCTCGTGCTGTTTTCGCTTACTATCATCTTCCCCTTCTGGAACCAGCTGTGCATATCGTTCAGCGACATATCGACCTATCCCGTAAGCAACGTGTCGCTGGTGCCGCTGGGCTTCAACACCGAGGCTTACGAGAAGCTGATGAGCGACACGCGCATACTCAAGTGCTCCTGGATATCGGTGATGCGCGTGGTGGTGGGCACCGTATCCACGCTGTTCTGCACGGGGCTGCTGGCGTATGTGAGCTCCATAACCTGGTTTTCCGGCCACAAGTTCCTGCGGCGCGCGTTCGTGCTCACGATGTACTTCTCGGCCGGGCTCATACCCACCTACCTCACCTTCATAAGCATAGGGCTGTACAACAACTTCTGGGTATATATAATCCCGGGCCTGTTCAGCACGTATTATATGATGATAATACGCTCCTACATACAGGGCGTGCCGGACGCGCTGTTCGAGGCGGCGCGCATAGACGGCGCCAGCGAACTGCGCATATATCTGCGCATAGTGATACCCGTATGCGTGCCCGTGTTCGCGGCCATAGCCGTGTACTGCGCCGTGGACCAGTGGAACTCCTGGTTCGACACCACTATATACGCGCCCAACGGCCAGTGGGACACGCTGCAGATATACCTGCGCCGCGTGCTGCTGGAGATAGAGGCGCTGAGCATGATAGAGGATTCGTCCAAGGCGCTGAGCAAGTTCCGCACGCTCACGCCCGAATCCATACGCGCCGCCACCACCATGGTCGTTACCCTGCCCATAGTGCTGGTATATCCGTTCATGCAAAAATATTTCCTGGGCGGCATTACGATAGGAGCCGTAAAGGAGTAAGGGAGAGAATCATATGGCAAACGCAAGAGGCGAATATCCGCGCCCCCAGTTTCAGCGCGCGCAGTGGCAGTGCCTTAACGGCGAATGGGAGTTCGAACTGGATCAGGGCGCAAGCGGCGAAGCGCGGGGCCTTCAGCATCAGGCGCACCTGAGCGGCCGCATAAACGTGCCCTTCTGCCCCGAGAGCCGCCTGTCCGGCATGGGGCATGTGGACTTCATACGCGGCTGCTGGTACCGCCGCGACGCCGAGATACCCGCCGCCTGGCTGGAGGGCCGCGTTCTGCTCAACTTCGGCGCAGTGTACTACGAGTGCGCCATATTCGTAAACGGACGCCTGGCCGCGCGCCATGCAGGCGGCCACTCTTCGTTTACTGTTGACATAACGGAATACGCGCACGCGGGCGTCAACTCGATAGCCGTGGCCGCCTATTCCGACGTGCGCGACCCGCTGCAGCCCGTGGGCAAGCAGAGCATACCCTACGGCAGCGCCGGCTGCAGCTACACCCGCACCACCGGCATATGGCAAAGCGTATGGCTGGAGCCGGTGTCCGCGCACTACATGGGCGGCTTCCGCCTGACCCCCGACGCCGCCAACGCCTGCCTGGACATCGAGATAGCGCTGCCGCGCGGCGCGCACGGCAGGCTCACCGCCCGGGCCGGCTACAAGGGCCGCGCGGTAGGCTCCGCCGCCTGCGAATGCGCGGGGCAAAGTGCCCGCCTGCGCCTGGAGCTTAGCGAAAAGCATCTGTGGGACGTAAACGCGCCCGAGCTGTACGACCTGCGCCTGGAGCTAACCGAGAACGGCCGCTGCGTCGACGCCGTGGACAGCTACTTCGGCCTGCGCGACATATGCATACGGGACGGTCAGGTGCTGCTCAACGGCCGCCCGCTGTTCCAGCGGCTCATACTCGACCAGGGCTTCAACCCCGAGGGCATAATCACCGCGCCCTCCGACGAGGAGCTGCGCGCCGACATCGCCCGCAGTCAGGCGATGGGCTTCAACGGCGCGCGCATGCATCAGAAGGTGTTCGAGGCGCGCTACCTGTACTGGGCCGACCACATGGGCTACCTGCTGTGGGGCGAATACCCCAACTGGGGCATGGAGATACGCGACGGCCGCGCCCTGCCGCGCTTCATCACCGAGTGGCTGGAGATAATGAAGCGCGACTGGTCCAGCCCCGCGCTGATAGGCTGGTGCCCGTTCAACGAGACGCAGCTGGACGGCGACGCCGAGCTGCTGCGCATGGTGTACCGGCTGATAAAGCAGCTGGACCCCTCCCGCCTGTGCATAGACACGAGCGGCTGGGCGCACTGCGGCGAGACCGACATATTCGACTACCACGACTACCTGCAGGATACGGCAGTCTTTGCCGAGCACTGCGCCGCCTACGGCGCGGTCAGGCCCGGCGAGCCCTTTGCGCTGCTGAGCAGCCAGTACCCCTACATGCACGGCCGCGCGCCCGAATACATATCCCACGGCGAGCCGGTGATGGTGAGCGAGTTCGGCGGCATAGGCTGGCGCATGCCGGCCGAGGGCGAGACCCTGCCCGACAACGCCTGGGGCTACGGCAACGGCCCGCGCACCGGGCAGGAGTTCATGGAGCGGCTGGACGGTCTCACGGCGGCGCTGCTGAACGCGAAGGGCGTGTGGGGCTTCTGCTACACCCAGCTGACCGACGTCGAGCAGGAGATAAACGGCCTGTACACCTACGACCGCCGGCCCAAGTTCGACCCCGGGGCCATACGCGCCCTGGTGGCGCGCCGCGCTTGGAACGAATAGGCATATACTCCGGAGCGCCCCGTGTCGCCGAAGCAGTACGGCGACGCGGGGCGTTTTTTGATTTGGTGCATGTTTATGCAGCGTCGCAGGGCGCTGGTGCGCGCGGCGAGCGCCATTGCGCGTTCTCATGCGCAAGCGCTGCTGCGAGCAGTCCGGCGGCAGCGCTTCTCCCATCTCATGCGCAGTCTTTCCTGCAAACACGTTGTCAGCGGCGCAGCGTTACGCGCAGTCAAGCGCCGCTTGCCACACATGTACAAGCGCTGCTGCGAGCAGTTCGGCGGCAACGCTTCTCCCATCTCATGCGCAGGTTCTTCACCAAACACATTGCCAGCAGCGCGGCGTTACGTGCAGCTCAGCGCCACTTGCCACACATATACAAGCGCTGCCGCGAGCAGTTCGGCGGCAGCGCCCCCCATCTCATGCGCAAGCTCTCCCTCCCCTCGGCCACGCCATGGCGCGCCGCGACCATCGCCCGCCTGGCCCGGAAAGCACGGGAGCCGACCCGCAGCGGGTCGGCTCCCACATATGCCAAGGCGGCGCGGGCCTAGTCCGCGTAATACTGCGCCTGCATGCGGTACAGCTCCGCATAGCGCGCCCCCTGCTCCATAAGCGCCGCGTGGTCGCCATACTCGACCAGGCTCCCCTGATGCAGCACGGCGATACGGTCGCAGAACCGGCAGGCGGACAGCCTGTGGGAGATGTACACCGCCGTCCTGTCCCTGACGAGCGCGTCGAAGCCGCGGTACAGCTCGTATTCCGCTCTGGGGTCCATGGCCGCCGTGGGCTCGTCCAGTATGATGACCGGGGCGTCCTTGCAGAGTGCACGCGCGAGCGCTATCTTCTGCGCCTCGCCGCCGGAGGGCTCAAAGCCCTCCTCGTCGAACTGCCGCCCCACGGTCGTGTCCTTCCCGTGGGGCAGCGCCGCCACCCTTGCGCGCAGGCCCACCCGCTCGATCACGTCGTCCAGCCGCTCGTCCGCCATCGCCCTGCCCAGCAGTATGTTGTCGCGGAGCGAGCAGTCAAAGAGCTGGAAGTCCTGAAACACGGCGGCGAACTGGTCAAGGTACCGGTCGTAGTCGTATTCCCGGATGTCGACGCCGTCCATCAGTATCGCGCCCTCGGTGGGGGCGTACAGGCGGCACAGGAGCTTTACCAGCGTCGACTTGCCCGAACCGTTCTCTCCGACCAGGGCCAACCGCTGCCCGGGCTCTATCGTCAGGTCGACATGGCGCAGCGCCCACCCCTCCGCGCCGGGATAGCGGAAGCCCACGTCGCAAAGCTCGATGCGCCGCCGCCCGCCGGGGGCGGGCAGCCGTTCGCCCGTGCGCAGCAGCTGCGGTATGTTCAGATACTCGTCCAGCTGGGCATAGTAGAGGTCGTAGGCGCGTATCTCGGTCAGCCGGTCCATCAGCTCCCGCACCGCGCCCGAGAAGGAGGCCACGGCGCTGATGCACATCGTAAACGCGCCGATGCTCAGGCTGCCCGACAGCACCTTGCCCATCAGCACGCCGTACGCCGCGCCCTGCTGTATGAAGGTCAGGCCCGCGCGCTTCACGCCGGACGCGATGTAGCAGTCGTTCTGCCGCTCAATGTTTGCGTTGGCGCTTGCGACCACCTGCCGTTCGCGGCCCAGCAGCCACGCCGCCATGCCATTTAGGCGTATGTCCTTGCCGTATTTCGCCTGCTCAAACAGCCCGGCGTAGTACGTCCAGCGGCGGCTGTGCTCCACCACCTCCATGGACAGGGACATCGCCTTCTTCATGGCCCGGCTCTCGATGAGCGAGGCGACGACCGCCAGCCCCGCGAACAGCAGTATGAACCAGAGCTCCATGGTGCCGAGTATGGCTATCAGCCCGGCTATGGTCATCAGCTGCCCGACGATGTTCGCGCCGCAATCCAGCAGATAGCCAAACCCGTGGTAATCGCAGGTCAGGAACTTGTTTGCCTTTTCCTGCATGTCCTTGAACCCGGGGCTCTCCAGGTTGCCATAGTCAGCCCGCGTTAGCCTTTCGTGCAGTTCACAGCCAAAGGCCGCGTCCACCCGGCAGCGGTGCGTAAAGCCGTCCTCACAAAAAAGGCGGTAAGCGCGCCGGATATGCAGCTCCATCCGGCAAACGCCAGCACGTACATTGCCAGGTATTCGACCCGCCGCATCCCCGTCAGCTCGTCTATTACCATCCGGGGGAGCAGCGCCGCGGCGATGGGCGTTATCGCGCCCACGAGCTGCATAAGGAAGAGCCACAGTATGTACCGCTTGTCGTACTTCCAGCCCTGTTTCAGAAAAAATGCAAAGCCCTTCAGCATAATCGTTTCCTCCCTGAAGTTCATCAGCTTAAAAATGGGCATAAAAATACCGCAGCAGGCTGAATGCCTTCAAAAAGGCGACACAGACAAAGGCTCAGACCATCCGTCTGGGCATGGATGCTTCAGCTTACTGCGGTTCAGGCGATGATAAAGGGCTTGTACATGCTCTTCACGGTCAGACCTCCCCTCACGCCCTGATTATAGCGCACGGAGGGCGCGCTGTCAACGGCGGGTTGCTTGCACAATGTCCCGCGCTGATGTATCATGGAGCAAAAAGGAGGTGCGCCATGGAACCCAAGGACATGCTTCTGAAGCTCCGGCTGGAAAGGGGCCTCACGCAGGAGGAGCTCGCCGAAAGGCTGTTCGTCACGCGGCAGGCGGTATCCCGCTGGGAGACCGGCGAGACCGTGCCGGGCGTGGAAACGCTCAGGCTGCTCTCCCGGCTGTTCGACGTATCGATAAACGCGCTGCTGGGCAGCCCCCGGCAGCTCATCTGCCAATGCTGCGGCATGCCGCTGGACGAATCCTCGCTCAGCCGCGAGCCGGACGGAGCGTTCAACGAGGACTACTGCAAGTGGTGCTACGCGGATGGCCGCTTTGCCTACTCCTCCGTGGAGCAGCTGGCCGACTTCCTCGCCGGGCATATGTCGAGTCCCGAATGGCCGCGCGAAGCGGCCCGCAGCTACTTTCTTGAGCGCCTGCCGCAGCTTGGGCACTGGCAAAAGCGGCGCTGAGCCGGCCGTGACAAATTCCCGCTTTACTCCGCGCGCAAAGTGTGTATAATGGAGCCATACAAGCGCAAAGGGGGATGTATGCATGAACTGGCAAAGCTACGCGCCCGGCCGCACCAGCCGCACCCGCGAAGCAATAGAGTGGAGCATCAACTACCAATTCAACGCCACCGACTCGACCGGCCCGCGCGTGCTGCTGATAGGCGATTCCATCTGCAAGGGCTATCACGAGGCGGTGCGCCGACGGCTGGACGGCCGCGTCAACCTGTCCTTCTGGGCCTCGTCCAAGTGCGTGACCGACCCGGACTACTTCATGGAGCTGGACCACATACTGTCGATACTGCCCTGCTCGCTGATATGCTTCAACAACGGCCTGCACAGCCTGGTGAGCGACCGCGCCGAGTGGACGCATGCCTATCGCGCCGCCGTCGCCTTCATGCGCGACAGCCTGCCCGATACGCTGCTTTCGCTCACGCTCTCCACCCCGCTGACCGACCCGGCGCTGACCGCCGTCTCGCGGGAGCTGAACGGATATGTGCTTGAGCTGGCCGCCGAGCGCGGCCTGCCCGTCATCGACCTGTTCACGCCCATGGACGCGCTTGACCGGAAGCGCTACTGGCGCGACGTATATCACTTCACCGACGCGGCCGTGGACATGCAGGCCGACATAATCGCGCGGCATGTGCTTGGGAGGCTGGGGCTTGAGGACGCGCCGGACTCGCTCGAGCGCGCCCGCACCGCCACCGGCCCGGACGGGCGCATGGAATGAGCGCGCCGGGCTTGACACGGCGCGCCAGCAATGCTATACTGACGGCGGAAGCAAATAAACATCCATGCTTCCGCAGGACGAAAACAGAATAGACAGCTTTGTAGCACACAGGTGTCCATCCGTGCGGATGGGTGAAAAGGGAATCCGGTGCAATTCCGGAGCGATGCCGTCACTGTGAACCGAAGCGCCGCCCACATGTCCACTGGCCTCAGGGCCGGGAAGGCGGGCCGCGCTTTGAAGGGAGCCAGGAGACCTGCCCGTGTGTAGAATCTCGGATCCGCGTTGCACGGATCGTGATTCTCACAAGGCGGTATGAGCCTCTTTTCGGCGTGCCGGGAAGCGGACGAAGTACAGCTTTTGCATGAGAATCAGCTTGATCTGCAAAGCCGCTTCGTTTCCTTCCTGTCACGCCAGAAAAGGGGTTTTTTTCATGCGCAGATTCCTGTCCATACTGCTGGCCGCCATGCTGCTCGCAACCGCGATGCTGGGCTGCGGCGCCGCCTTCGCCGAAGAGGACGAAGAGAACTACGAGACCGGCGACGCGTCGCTGGACGATCCCCGCAACGCCGACGGCATAGGCGAGACCGAGCTGCTGGTAATCAGCTTCGGCACCAGCTACAACGACAACCGCCGCCTGACCATAGGCGCGATAGAGAGCGCCCTGGAGGCGGCCTTCCCCGATTACGCGGTGCGCCGCGGCTTTACCAGCCAGATAATCATCGACCACGTAAAGTCCCGCGACGGCGAGATAATCGACAACGTGGGCGAGGCGCTGGACCGCGCCGTTGAAAACGGGGTAAAGACCCTGGTCGTGCAGCCCACCCACCTGATGAACGGCTACGAGTACACCGACCTGGTGAACGAGCTGGCCGAGTACGCCGACGCCTTTGAGAAGGTCGCCGTGGGCGAGCCGCTGCTCACCAGCGACGAGGACTTCGCCGCCGTTATGCAGGCCATAGTCGCCGCCACCGCCGAATACGACGACGGCGAGACCGCCATCTGCTTCATGGGCCACGGCACCGAGGCCGATTCCAACGGCGTCTACGCCCGCATGCAGGAGCTGCTCACGTCCTCCGGCTATGCCAACTACTTCATAGGCACCGTTGAGGCCGCTCCGACGCTGGACGACGTGCTGGCGGCGGTCGGCGCGGGCGAATACAAGAAGGTAGTGCTGCGCCCGCTGATGATAGTGGCCGGCGACCATGCCAACAACGACATGGCCAGCGACGAGGAGGATTCCTGGAAGAGCGCCTTTGAGGCGGCCGGTTACGAAGTCACCTGCGTGATAGAGGGTCTGGGCCAGCTGGAGGCCATACAGCAGCTGTTTGTCGACCATGCGCAGGCGGCCATAGACTCTGTCGGCTGACAAGTGCGCCGCGGCGGCCCGGCACGCAGGGCCGCCGCGTTTTACTGCCCGAAAGGAGATAGCATCGCAATGAAAAAGTATCTGAGCATCATTCTCGCGCTCGCCCTTGCGCTGGCGGGCGCGCTCCCGGCGCTGGCCGACAACACCGCCGTGGCCGGCGCGGGCGAAATGGCCGCGCCCCAGGAGGTCGGCTACGAGGACATGACGCCGGTATCCGCCGACATGCTGGTCGACGGCGAGTACGAGCTGACCGTCGACTCATCCTCCACCATGTTCAACATAGTGGCCTGCACGCTCACCGTGA
>JBJEUC010000488.1:0-2040 GCA_051883635.1 Candidatus Fimadaptatus sp. | reverse complement strand
CAGCGGCCAGCCCCAGCCGCCTCCCAAACAACGGCGCTGATACGCCGCAAAGCCCCAATCGACCCCGCGCCCGCCGCGCAGCGGCCAGCCCACGCCGCCACCGCCCCATAGCGGAGCGGCGGCGTTTTAAGGGGTGACAGGAGAATCCAAGGAGGATTTAGGGGGAAATCGCAATCCCCCTAATCCTCCTTGGCCGCCGGAGGCTGCCACGCGGCTGCTGCCGCAGCCATAAGCGGCGCAAGAACGCGCCGCACAACCCGCAAACCATCGCAAAAGCGCAACACCCCGCAAAACCCCTTGCCAGCACGGCAGAATGCTGCATCAAAACGCCCCGCTGCCCACCAAATCGCATATCAATGAAGCCGCCGCTCTCATCAGAAAGCGGCGGCTCCATTTCCCTCACGCGCGATGTACGCGCAGCGTCTTCACCTCAAACGGATGGAACTCCAGCTCCACGCAGTCACCAACTATCCCGACCGGCGCCTTGACCTGCTCCAGCATGTTGCACTCGGCGCACGCGCTCACCGGCATGTCCAAAATGAGCCGGGCACGGGTGCGCGCCTGCTTGCTCTCGTACAGGCGCAGTATCATGTCGCCGCTGCCGTCCTCGGCCAGCTTGACCGCGTCCACCAGCACGCCCGGCGCGTCCACGCTCAGATACGAGCGAGTCGGGGCCACGCCCGCCACTACGGCTGCGGAGGTGTTGAGTATGAGCGCGTCCGCCACCACCGGGCTGTGCAGCCAGTCGCCGCTCCATACGTCGTAGCTGTACCGGAAGCGGTTCTCGCCCTGGTCGGTGCGGAAGTCGGGATGCGCGCCCGCGCGCAGCAGCGTGAGCGATATCACGTCGTCCAGCATGCTCACGCCGTACTTGCAGTCGTTCAGCACGGCCGCGCCGCGGTTCTCGTCGCATATGGCGGTGTACTGATGGTTGCATACCTCAAAGCGGTCCGCGTCGTAGGGCCGCGAGCGGTGCGTGGGCCGCTTGACGAAGCCGTACTGCACCTGGTTGCGCGCCTCCTCGGCCTGTATGCCGGTGGCGAAGTCCACCTTGAGCAGCTTGTGCAGCTCGTGCCAGTCCACCGTGGTGTCGAAGTCCAGCTGATGCGCGTCGGCGCGCAGGCTTATCACCTGGCTCAGGCTGGACGCGCCTATCGTGCGCCTGACGCGCAGCGCGGCAAACGCGCCGCCGCAGGCCACCGGCTCGACGGTCACATCGCCCTCAAGCGGTATCTCGCACTGCTCGGTCATGCTGTCGATGTCCCAGGCATCGAACTTGCGCGGCACGTCGCGGAAGAAGCGCAGCACATTGCCGCGCCGCACGCGCTGCTCGCCGGTCGCGCGGTCGACGAGCGATACCAGCTCGCCCCCAAGGTCGATGACGGCGCTCAGCTGCGCGTTCTCAAGCACGAAGCCCGTGGACTCCCTGCGCAGCCCGGCGCAGCCCCGCTCCTCCGCAAGCGCGCGGTTCGCCGCGAGCATGCCGGGCCGGGGCACTATGCTCACCTGGCCGCACGCGGGCACCTGCACCAGCGCCCACATGTCCTCGCCCTCGCCGTACACGGGCACCGGCCCTTCGTCCGCGCGGGCCAGGCCGTCGCGGAAGGCCTCGGGCAGCCTTATCAGCTCGGTGCGCGCAACCGCCGCGGCGTTGAACAGCGTCAGGCCCTCGCCCGGCTGCACAAGGCGCTCCAGCGCCCCGCTCACTATCTCGCCGGTGCGCGCGGCTATCTCGTCGTAGCGCGCCTGCGCCTCCTCGTACACGCGGCCTATGCTGCTGCCCGGCAGTATGTCGTGGAACTGGTTGAGCAGCGCCAGCTTCCAGCAGCTCTCCAGCGTCCCGGCGGGATAGGGTACCTGCCCGGCCGCCAGCGCGCTCCAGAGCTCCGCGTCGTGCAGCTCTATCTCGGCCCGGCGGTTGCCGCGCTTTACGGCCGCCTGCACGGTGTAGGTGCCGCGATGGCACTGGAAGTAGAGCTCGCCCACGTACACGTTGTCCATGGGCCCCGCGCCCTCCAGCTCGCGGAAGCGCTCGCAGGG
>JBJEUC010000487.1:0-2041 GCA_051883635.1 Candidatus Fimadaptatus sp. | reverse complement strand
GCTGGCTGCGGAGGACGCCGTGCCCGAGCTGATAGAGCCCGTGGGCGTAAAGCTGGACACCGCAACGGCAGTCAGGCAGGACATATTCGAACTCAGGTATTACGACGCGGCCGTCGTCCCCTACACCGAGGAGCTCTCCTTCACGGTGGACGGCGAGATAGAATCGGTCAGCGCGATAGCCGGCGATATCGTAAAGCAGGGCGACGTGCTGGCCACGCTCAACCAGGACGCGCTCACCGAGCGGGCCGATTCGCTCCGGGAGCAGATAGAGTATTCCGAGGCCATGCTCGCCTTTGCCGAGCAGCAGGACCGGCTGGACCTGAGCATGGCGCAGCTGGAGCTGGAGCGCATGCGCGCACAGCTGGCCTCGGGCGAGGTCACGCAGGCGCAGTTCCGGCTCCGTCAGGCCGACGTGAACATACTGCGCACCTCCCAGCAGCAGGCGCGCGAGATAGACGCCATGGCGCTCACGGCGCTAAAGGAGGAGCTTGAGCGCGTCGAGGCGGAGCTGGGCAACAACGTGATAACCGCGCCCTTCGACGGCCGCCTGGTGTACATGCGCGAGGTGGAAAAGGGCTCCTACGTAAAGGCCTACGACCCCATGTTCTACATAGCCGACGACACGCGGCTCTCGGTGGACAGCGCCTACATAACCTCCTCCTCGCTCGAATCCGCCAACGCGGTGTACGCGTGCATAGGCGACACCGACTACGCGGTGGTCGAGCAGGAGTTCGACTGGCAGGAATACGTGGCCATAGCGCTCTCGGGCGGCGAGCTGCGCACCCGCTTCGACTTCGCCGAGGGCGAGGACACCTCCGGGCTCGAAAGCGGCATGTACGCCGCCGTGTTCCTCAAGACGGGCCTGGTGGAGGACGCGCTGGTGATACCCGCAAACGCGCTCTATTCCGACGCGACCGGGCGCTACGTTTACCGGATGGAGGGCGATACGCGCGTGCGCACCCATGTTACCACCGGGCGCGTGACCGCGTCGCTGGCGCAGATTACCGAAGGGCTGGAGGAGGGCGATCTGGTCTATGTCAAGGAATAAGCTGCTTATCGCGCTGCTCATAGCGCTCATGCTGCCCCAGGCGGCGCTGGCCGACGACCTGATAGACGAGCAGCTGCTCGTGCCGGAATCGGCCAATTACGACACCCTCACGATAGAGTACGGCGATTACACCAAGAGCGTGACCGCCGCCGGATATCAGGTATTCGTGGTGGAGCAGGACCTCTCCATGGAGGAGGGCACCGCCCGCCTCGCCAGGGTCCACGTGATACGCAACGCCGAGGTCCACGCCGGCGACGTGCTGGTCACATATGAAAAGGAAGGCAGCCGCGCGGAGCTGGAGCGCATGGAGCTGGCGCTTCAGCGCACCGAGGAGAGCTTCGAGGCCGGCAAGCTCCAGCGCACCGAGGCGCTGCGCAAGCTCCGGGAGCAGCTCTCCGGCCTCACGGACACATTCGACGTGCGCGCAAAGCAGCTGGAGATACAGAAGGCGCAGGTCGAGTACGACATGTACGTCTACCAGACCGAGTACAGCATTCGCCAGCAGCGCGCGGACATCGAGGAGCTGAGCGCCTTCTATGCCGACACGCAGATAGTGGCGCCCTTTGACGGCGTGATAACCGGCGTGACCAGCAAAAGCCCCGGCGACACCGTGTACGCGGGCGAGGTGCTGGTAACGGTGCAGGCGCAGGACCGCTACGTGATAGGCCTGGACAACTCCTCGGGCAATTTCCGCTACGGAATGCGCGTGAGCGTGGGGCTGGGGCCGCGCAACAAAAAGACCTACGTCGACGGGCGCATAATCGCCGCCGCCAACATACTGCCGGGCGAGATAGGCATGAGCTACGCGCTGGTCGAGCTGTACGGCGAGGCCACCGAATCGGGCCTTAAGAACATATCGATAGAGGGCAACAGCATAGAGCTCAAGCATGTGCTGAAGATATCGCGCAAGGCCATTACCTTCGACGGCGGCAAGAGCTACGTATCCATACTGGACGGCGACATGGTGCAAAAGCGCATCATCGTCAGCGGCCA
>JBJEUC010000486.1:0-8357 GCA_051883635.1 Candidatus Fimadaptatus sp. | reverse complement strand
TTTTCATTTTCCAATCCCCCTCCTGCGGCCGCATCCGACCGCACATTCCTATCCGGCCCTATGATACTATAATGCCGCGCGCTTTGCAAGCACCGGCCGGCATTTCCCGCAAAATGTTTTCGGGGGCTAACTTTTGGGGTATGGCGGAGGGGAAGGGGAGATTGGGCGCTCACGGCTGGATTTGATTTGCGGGGAGCAAGGTACATTGATGGGCATTGGCCCGATACGGCTTTAATGTGTCGGCGGAGGGCAAGCGCTCTCATGGCTGGATTCGCCTTGCGGGGAAGTGTGACTTGATGGGCATTGCCCCGATGCGGATTTACCGCGTCGGCGGAGGGGCACGCGCTCACGGCGGGCTTCGCATTGTGGGTACAGGGTGCATTTGATGGGCATTGGCCCGATACGGCTTTAATGTGTCGGCGGAGGGCAAGCGCTCTCACGGCGGGCTTCGCCTTGCAGGTTCATGCGGAATCGCCGGGCACTTCCATCGCAGGCATTGCCCTGCGGCGGCTTCGCGCCGGGATGTGGGATGTACTGCGCAAGGTCGTCCCGGACCCGGCGCACATTTCGTTGAGGTCGATTGCCGCTTGCGAGGGGCGCGGCAATCGCGGGGCGTTCCGGAGCGCAGCATTGTCCCGCCATGCTATCCATATAATTGGAAGCAACTGCGTATACATAGCCGTCGGCGTTCTGCATGAACAGGCTTCCGTTGAGGGAAAGGCTCCCCCGCGCCCGCCGCCGCCCGGGCGCTGAGCCGGGTCTCAGGCGACCTGACCAGCGAGCTGAAAGCGTGCGCACTCAACATGTCGCGCCATCTTTTCACATTTAACGCGCCGTTCCACTTCCATTGGGCCGCAAAATCTGGTATTATTGTAGCAGGTACTTAATTACTGGTGAGTATGCCCGCAGGAGGCCCCGACGTGGCGCCCTTGCTTCACCCCAAATCCGAAACGTTTCGTTCGAGGCAGAACGCAGGCGCTCCCGCGCAGGCTTGCGATGCCCGACTTCCGGGCTCGGGATAAGCGGCGCGGCCCAGGATTTACGCGCGATATACAGGCGACGTTGCTCCGGATGCGCTGCACCGCACAAGCGAGGCGGCTCCAAACTGCGCGCAAGGCCAATCGGCGCTGTTCACAACTACGCGCAAGGCTAATCGGCGCTGTTCACGACTACGCACAAGGCCCACCGACGCTGTTCATGACTACGCGAAGTGTCCATCTGCGTATCTCAGGACTACGCTCATGGCACATCGGCGCGGCTCCCGCCTGCGCGCAAGGACCATCGGCGCGGCTCCCGCCTACGTACAAGGCCAATCGGCACTGCTCATGACTGCGTGCAAGGTCAATCGGCGCATCTCCGGCCTACTCGCATCTCCCGCCAACGCCACTCCGGCCTGCGCGCGTGCCGCTGTATCAGCGCGTTTCAGGCGTTGGCGCGGGGCGAAACGATGCACTTCGGCCTAAGCTCCGACTATGCGCCGACCATGCGCCGACCATGCGCACGACAAGCCCTGCGGTTCTGCGCGCTGCGCACAGGGCGTGTCGGCCCCTACCCGCACCACGCGCGCCCCTCCCCCTCCCGCGCGGGCATACGACTCTCAGAAAGGTGGTAACTGCCGTGATAGATATTGCCAGGCTGGAATACCCCTACCCCTACATTCCCGCAGAAAGGCGCCGGGGCATACTGCCCGAGCACAGCATCTGCTCCATAGCGCCTGCGGAGGACTCCGTGGACGACTTCATCACCGGCAACGGCGCGCTCCGCGTGCAGGCCTCCGGCCGCCCCTATACTGAGGAGCTGGCCTGCACCCAGGAGCTGCTCTACGAGCCCCTGTGGGAAAAGACGCCCCTGCCGCCCGACCTGCGGCCCTATCTGCCCCGCATACGCCAGCTGCTGCTGGAGGGCCGCCCCGAGGAGACAGACAGGCTCTTGGACGAGGCGCAGAAGCAGGCCGGCTTCGGCAAATACATGAACTTTGACAACAAGGTGCTCTACCCCACCGCTTCGCCGCGCAGGCACACGGCCTTCTGGCTCTCCCTCAACCAGCCCGAGCAGCCTGACACCCGGGACTACCTGCGCTGGCTGGACACCCAAAGCGGCCTCATCACCTCTATGTGGACCAACGCGCGCGGCTCCTACCGCACTGAGAGCTTTGCCGCCTACGACGGCAACGTGATACTCAGCCGCCTCACCGCGCCCGAGGGCGGGCTGGACGTGGATATCGCCCTCACGCCGCCCGGCCGACCCTTCAAGCTGGGCTACACGGTGATGAAGAGCCCCTTCACCGGCAGCACCCATGAGCTGACCTGCGCCCGGGACATGATAACGCTTGCCTGGGCCTACAACCCCGACTTCGGCCACAAGGGCTTCGTGGCGGCCATACGGCTGATGCCCGAGGGCGGCGAGGCCGCTCAGACCCAGCAGGGCGTGAGCATACGCGGCGCGTCCCGGCTGACCCTGGCGGCCCGGATAGTGAAGTTCGAGGACGGGTTCACCTTCGCGTGCAGGGAGCAGGTGCAGCGCGAGCTGAGCGCTATGGACATAGACTTTGAGCGCATGCTCGAGGGGAACAGGCGGCATATAGGCGAGCGCATGGACCGCTCCCGCATCCGCCTGGGCAAGCCGGAGGACGCGGTGCTCTCCGGCGAGGAGCTGCTGCGCCGCACGCACAGCGCGCAGGAGCTCGACCCCACGCTGCTGGAGAAGCTCTACGACATGGGCCGCTTCTTCCAGATATACGAGACCGGCGCGCTGCCGCCCATGATGGGCCAGCACAACATAAACACCAATCTGCAGGTATGCGCCGGCAACAACACGGGCCTGTTCGACGAGATGGACGTATATTTCCGCTACTACGAGAGCAAGTTCGACGACTTCCGCACCAACGCCCGGCTGCTGTTCGGCGCGCGCGGCCTGCTGGCCAGCGTACACTGCGACCCCGATTCGGGGCTGTATTACCACTTCTCCCGCACCTACCCGCACTACTGCTGGACGGGGTGCCTGGGCTGGATATACAACGAGCTGTGGGGCTACTACCTGGTGACCGGCGACCGCGAGTTCCTGCGCACCCGGGTGATACCCGCCTACAAGGAGATGGCGCTGTTCTTCGAGGACTACGCCTGCGACCGCGGCCCGGACGGCAAGGTCATATTCTACCCCTCCTTCTCGCCCGAGGACCCCACGCCCAACCCCGGCTACGAGACCGTGACCTGCTCAAGCATCAACCCCACGCGCATCAACTCCGTAATGGACATCGCGATATGCCGCGAGATACTCACAAACCTCATTGAGGGCTGCCGCACGCTGGGCATAGAGGAGGAAAACATACCCCACTGGGAGGCGCAGCTGCGCGACCTGCCCACCTATCTGCTCGACCCGGACGGCGGGCTCAAGGAGTGGGCCTGGGCAGGCATCGAGGAGAACTACAACCACCGCCACGTGTCCCACCACTACGACGTATGGCCGGGCCGCGCCGTGACCCCCGAGACAGAGCCCGAGCTGGCCGAGGCCATAACGATATCCAACCGCAAGCGCGGCCAGCAGGACGATTCGGCACACGGCATAATCCACCGCGCGCTGACCGCCATACGCCTGAAGGACACCGAGGAGGCCCTGCAGAACCTCACCCAGCTCTTCGGCCACGGCTTCGTGCGCCGGACGCTGCAGACCAGCCACTTCCCCTACCGGGGCGTGTTCCCCGACCTCACGGGCGCGGTGCCCGCGTTCCTGGTGGAGATGAGCGTGTTCAGCATGCCGGGCGAGGTGGAGTTCCTGCCCGCCATGCCGGACTGCCTGATGACCGGCGCGATAGACGGCGTATGGCTGTACACCTGGGCAAAGCTCGAGCACATGGAGTGGAACGCCCGCGGCGCAAGGGCCGTGCTGACCTCCGGCCGCGAGCAGACGCTCACGCTGCGCTGCCGCCGCGAGGGCGCGCGCATACTGGTCAACGGGCGCGAGCTGGCCATGGACGGCAGCGCCGCCTCCTGCCGCCTGAGCGAAGGCGAGACTGCCGAGATAGAGATACGCTTCTGACCGCCGCACCGGCGGCAGGCGCCTTTTGACATTCACATCAAGGAGGAATACACAATGGACAATCTCAAGCAGGCCGTAAACCCCTATCTGCCCTCCTGGGAGTACATCCCCGACGGCGAGCCCTATGTGTTCGGCGACCGCGTGTATGTATATGGCTCCCACGACTTCTTCGGCGGCGACGTGTACTGCATGGGCGACTACGTATGCTGGTCCGCGCCGGTGAGCGACCTGGGCGACTGGCGCTACGAGGGCGTCATCTACCGCAAGGACCAGGACCCCCGGAACGGCTCGCTGCAGGGCAACCTGTACGCCCCGGACGTGACGGTGGGCCCCGACGGGCGCTACTACCTGTACTATGTGCTGAGCAACCTCGACATAGTGTCGGTGGCCGTATGCGACACCCCCGCCGGGCAGTACGAGTTCTACGGCTACGTGCATTACGCCGACGGCACGGTGCTGGGCGAGGGCGCGGGCGACGAGCCCCAGTTCGACCCGGGCGTGCTGACCGAGGACGGCAGGACCTACCTGTACACGGGCTTCTGCGCCGTGGGCGACACCACCCGTCACGGCGCGATGTGCACCGTGCTGGGCGCGGACATGCTGACCATCGAGCAGCCGCCCGTATTCATTGCGCCCTGTTCCACCAACAGCGAGGGCACGGGCTTTGAGGGCCACGAGTTCTTCGAAGCGCCCTCCATCCGCAAAAAGGACGGCAAGTACTACTTCATCTACTCCTCGGTGAAGTACCACGAGCTGTGCTACGCCGTGAGCAGCGAGCCCACCCGGGGTTTCAGGTATCAGGGCGTGCTGGTAAGCGGCGGCGACCTGCACATCGACTCCTACAAGCCGGCCGAGAAGTGCGCCTACTACACCGCCAACAACCACGGCAGCATGGTCGAGATAGGCGGCGACTGGTTCATATTCTACCACCGGCACACCAACGGCACCAACTTCAGCCGCCAGGGCTGCTTTGAGAAGCTCTCCTTTGCGGCGGACGGCTCGGTCATACAGGCGGAGATGACCTCCTGCTGCTCGCTCAGGCCGCTGCGCGGCGAGGGCGAGTACCCCACCTACATCGCCTGCAACCTGTTCACCGAGGTGGACATGACCTACGTGCCCTGGTCGGGCTGGATGGACGACCGCTTCCCGAAGATAACCCAGCTGGGCCGCGACGGCGACGAGAACCTGGGCTACATCGCCAACATGCGCAACACGGCCACCGCGGGCTTCAAGTACTTCGACTGCCAGGGCGTGCGCCGCATCAGCGTGCGCACCAAGGGCTACGCCAAGGGCTGCCTGGAGGTGCGCACGGCGTGGGACGGCCCGGTGCTGGGCTCCATCCCGATAGCCTACGCCAACGTATGGCACGACACGGCGGCGGACATCGCCCTCCCCGACGGCGTGAACGCGCTGTACTTCACCTTCAACGGCATGGGGCATCTGCAGTTCGCGGCGTTTGAGCTGATCAAGTAAGTTCACTTCCGCGCAGGCATCCGGCCGGCTCGTCCGCAGCCCGCCGGATGCCCTGCTTTTGCCCGGCCGGGGCCGAGCCGCATGGGCCGCCTGGCGCTCAGCGGTCGCCCCGTGCAGCCGGGCTTGATTTACAGGCAGGCGTCTGGTATACTACTTGCAGACGCATTCGGCTTTGCTCACCGTCCCCACAACCACCCATCTGGAGGGATACCTATGCCCAAGAAGACTGGCCGCAACACCAAGGGCCGCATAGTCGCCGCCGCCTGGAAGCTCTTTTACGAGCAGGGCTATGACAACACCACCGTGGAGGACATCGTGTTTGCCTCGGAGACCTCCAAGGGCTCGTTTTACCATTATTTCGGCAGCAAGGACGACCTGCTCGGGTCGCTGTCCATCATATTCGACGAGAAGTACGAGGAGCTGCGCGAGCGCCTGCCCGAGGACATGCCCGCCCCGCAGAAGCTCATCACCCTCTCCCACGAGCTGTTCACGATGATAGACAACAGCGTTTCGATAGAGCTGCTGGCACGCCTGCTCTCGGCGCAGCTGGTGACCCACGGCGAAAAGCATCTTCTCGACCGGAGCCGCACCTACTTCAAGCTGCTCAACCAGGTGATACGCGGCGGGCAGGAGCGGGGCGAGCTGCGCGACGATATGACCGTGAACGAGATAGTCAAGGCGTATGCCATGTTCGAGCGCGCGCTGATGTACGATTGGTGCCTTTCCGGCGGCGAATACGCGCTGTCCAAGTACGCCGACCAGATGATACCCATATTCCTGTCGGGATTCAAAAAATAATTCATGCTTTGTTTTTGATGTTCGTACAATGTTCAGTTCATATCGTTTTACCGCTTGTTTTGTCGAAAATGCTCGTATTTTTCCGAATCATGTCTGAACTCCGTTCTATACCTGAGTCTGCATTTACGTCTACTGTTCTTTCTGCTATAATCCGTGCATCAGAGTATGGAGGGAAGAACAATGACCGGAGCACAGGTGATCATCGCGCTGACAATGGCGCTGTACCTCATAATGACGGTGGGCATAGGCGTGGCCTTTTCGCGCCGGGGCTCGTCCAGCACGAGCGACTTCTACCTGGGCGGCCGCAAGCTGGGCCCGCTGGTCACAGCCATGAGCGCGGAGGCATCCGACATGAGCTCCTATCTGCTCATGGGCCTGCCCGGGCTGGCGTATATCGCGGGCGTGGCCGAGGTCAGCTTTACGATAATCGGCCTGGCGGTCGGCACCTACCTCAACTTCCTGCTGGTGGCCCGGCGGCTGCGCATATATTCCGAGCGGCTGGGCTCCATCACGGTGCCGGACTACTTCTCCCGCCGCTACGGCGATTCGCGCCATGTGCTCTCGCTGATAGCCGCGCTGGTCATAATCGTGTTCTTCGTGCCCTATACCGCGTCGGGCTTCAAGGCCGTCGGCACGCTGTTCAGCAGCCTGTTCGGCTGGGATTACCACGTGTCCATGCTCATCGGCGCGGCGGTCATAATCGGCTACACGGTGCTGGGCGGCTTCATGGCCGTGTCCACCACCGACCTGATACAGTCGATATTCATGACGGTCGCCCTGATAGTCATCGTGCTGTTCGGCGTGAACCTCGCGGGCGGCATGGGCGCGGTGATGGAGAACGCGCGCGCGCTGCCGGGGTATCTGAACGTGACCCAGGGCTACAACTGGAGCGAGGGTGCCGCCGGCAGCTTCGGCGCGCTGAGCATAGTCTCCACGCTGGCGTGGGGCCTGGGCTACTTCGGCATGCCGCACATACTGCTGCGCTTCATGGCCATACGCGACAAGAACGAGATAAAGGTATCGCGGCGAATCGCCTCCATATGGGCGCTGGTGTCCATGGGCGTCGCCATGCTCATAGGCATAATCGGATACAGCATTTCGGTCGCGGGCCACATACCCATGCTGGGCAGCAGCGCCGAAAGCGAGACCATAATCGTAAAGCTGGCCGACGTGATGAGCCAGCACGGCGTGTTCTTCGCCATAATCGCGGGCGTAATACTGGCCGGCATACTGGCCGCGACCATGTCCACCGCGGATTCGCAGCTGCTGGCGGCGGCATCAAGCGTGTCGCAGGACATCGCCGCCGAGTTCATGGGCATAAAGCTGAGCGAGCGCAAGGCGCTGCTGCTGGCCCGCCTGACCGTCATCGGCATCGCGCTGGTGGGCCTGGCGCTCGCCTGGAATCCGAACAGCTCGGTGTTCCGCGTGGTGTCCTTCGCGTGGGCCGGGTTCGGCGCGGCCTTCGGCCCGGTCATGCTGCTCTCGATATTCTGGAAGCGCTCCAACCACGCCGGCGCAATCGCGGGCATGATAACCGGCGGCGCGATGGTGTTCATATGGAAGTACTGCCTCGCCCCGTTGGGCGGCGCGTTCGCCATATACGAGCTGCTGCCCGCGTTCATAGCAGCGCTCGCAGTGAACTTAGTGGTGTCGCTCGTCACCCCGGCTCCCGACGCGGTCATAGCGCGCACCTACGACGAGGTTGCCGCCGAGTGCCGCAGGCAGTGAGCGGAGCGGGCGGGCTGCGCGTCCGCATGGGCGGAAGGGGCTTGAGGGGCCGCAATGCGAGCGCAGGGCTTGACTGGTTTGTGCAGAGATGAGCCGCCGCTTCCCGAGTGGAAGCGGCGGCTTTCGGTAGGAGTAATTCTTTCTATATTGTAGGATGTTCGTGCGGAGTTCTCTCACTCCCTTCGCATGGGTGATTGCACTGAAGAAGCCAGCCGGGTGAGCCTCCCCCGACCGCCAGCCCATCGCAATACGCCTGAAAAGCAACGCCGCCGCTTCCCGGTGTAGGAAGCGGCGGCTGCTTTCTGCCGAAGCTATTCTATCAA
>JBJEUC010000485.1:0-8361 GCA_051883635.1 Candidatus Fimadaptatus sp. | reverse complement strand
GTCTCTTTTTCAAGGGTCTCGCCTCCTGCCAGTATTTTCATTATGATATTAGCATGACAAGCTGAAAATAGTCTTGAAAAAGGGCACGTTCACACAAAAGGCGCATTGCGTACCCAATAAGTACACAATGCGCCATAGGTCTATGCAGCCGTTTGCGGCGTTACAATGAGCGCGCGCCGCATTCGCGCGCCAGGTCTGCGTGGCCTATCACGCCCGGCACGCCCGCGTAGGCGTTCATGAGCGCGCGCAGGGTCGCCTCGTCCTCGCCTCTGAACACCAGCGGCGCGTGCACCATGCTGGTGAGCGACTCCAGCAGCTCCAGCGCGTCGGCGGCATCGAAGCCGTCCACGTTAACTATCAGCGCGGGGGATTCGCCGTCGAAGTCCTCGGCCTCGTCCAGCGGCAGCTCCGCAAGGCCCCGCGCGTCGCTTACGCGCACCACCTCGCGGGTGGAGCACAGCGCGGGCCCGACGGCGGGCCGGGGCTTTGGGCCGAACTCGAGCGCGCTGAACGCGGCCGTGTGCGCCGGCGTGGTGCCGCAGCAGCCGCCTATCGCGTCGGCTCCCGCAGCGATGAGCGCGCGCATGGGCTCGAGCATCGCCTCGGGCGAATAGGGGAAGGTGGTCTGGCCGTTTATCACCTGGGGCAGCCCCGCGTTGGGCTGGCACAGCAGCGGCAGAGAGGTGCTGACCGCATATCTCTGTATAATAGGAAGCATTTGCTCCGGGCCGCCCGAGCAGTTGGTGGCCAGCAATGCGGCCCCCAGCGCCTCGGCCGTTACGGCGCAGCATTCGGGCGTGTCGCCCATCAGCGTGCGGCCGCTGGATTCGAAGGTGAAGGACAGCACGAAGGGCAACCCGGCGTCGCGCGCGGCCAGCGCGGCTATCTTGCCCTCGGCCAGCGAGGACATGGTCTCGATTATGGCCAGGTCGGCCCCGGCGGCCCGGCCTGCGTCGGCCTGCTCGCGGAAGGCCGCGTAGGCCCTGTCGAACGTGAGCTCGCCAAAGGGCGACATCAGCTCGCCCGTGGGCCCCATGTCCAGCGCCACCAGCACGTCGCCGCCCGCCGCGTCGGCCGCCTGACGCGCGGCCTTCACGCCCAGCGCGTTCAGCTCCGCCGCGCGCGCGGCCAGGCCGTGCTTGCCAAGCTTTATAGCGTTGGCGCCAAATGTGTTGGTCGAAAGCACGGTCGCGCCCGCCGCGGCATAGTCGGCGTGTATGGCCACGACCTTGTCAAAGTCGCTTACGAGGTTCATCTCGGGGCATACAGCCGCAAGTCCGCGCGCGCTCAGCTGGGTGCCCATGCCGCCGTCAAAAAGTACGCGGCGATTTAGCGTAATGCTTACGTTTTTCATGTTTATTCTCCCCGGATTGGACTTATAATATAAAGGCCGCCATATGGGCATGAGCTTGAGCGCCCGGGCCCCGTTTGGCTAAATAATAACACAAATGCCCGTTAAGTTGCAATAGGTTAATGGGATAACTGTTGCAAAATATCCGGGCATATGGTAAAATCTAAAAACTGTGAGCAGCAATAAGCGGCGAATAGTCGATTTGGGAGGATGCACATGAAGGCAACAGTGGAAAAAATCTCGTCCAACAAGGTCAAGATCTCCTTTGAGATCGAGGCGGAAAAGTTCAGCGAGGCCCTGGACGCGGCCTATCGCAAGAACGTAAAGCGCATCAACATCCCCGGTTTCCGCAAGGGCAAGGCGCCCCGGAAGGTCGTAGAGGCGCACTACGGCCCCTCGGTTTTCTACGAGGATGCCTTTGACGAGATGTTCCCCGAGATATACGAAAAGGTGGTCGACGAGAACAAGCTGAACGTCGTCGATCGCCCCAGCATAGACTTCACCCAGATAGAGCGCGGCAAGGACCTCATATTCACCT
The DNA here is from genome assembly GCA_051883635.1 of Candidatus Fimadaptatus sp. GTDB lineage: Bacteria > Bacillota > Clostridia > Christensenellales > Aristaeellaceae > Fimadaptatus. The sequence continues at coordinate 6,472 of JBJEUC010000485.1, read as the reverse complement.
GCGAGGTGTTCGTGACCCCCGACGTGACCCTGGGCGACTACAAGGGCATCGAGGTCGTAAAGGTCGAGCCCACCCTGGACGCCGAGGCCGTTGAGCGCGAGATAAACCGCGCCCGCGAGAACGCGGCCCGCATGATAGAGGTGGAGCGTCCCGCCGAAAAGGGCGACACCGTCGTGATAGACTACGCCGGATTCGATGGCGACAACCAGTTCGAGGGCGGCACCGCCGAGGATCATGAGCTGGAGCTGGGCTCCGGCACCTTCATCCCCGGCTTCGAGGATCAGCTGATAGGCGCTGTGGCCGGCGAGGAGCGCGACGTGAACGTGACCTTCCCGGAGCAGTACCATGCGCCTGAGCTGGCCGGCAAGCCCGTGGTGTTCAAGTGCAAGGTGAAGGCCGTGCAGCGCAAGGAGCTGCCCGAGCTGGACGACGACTTCGCGCAGGACGTGTCCGAGTTCGACACCTTCGAGGAGTACAAAAAGAGCGTTGAGGACAAGAAGCTGGCCGAGGCCCGCGAGCAGGCCGACGCGCAGATGGAGAACGACCTGGTGAACAAGATCGTGGCCAACGCCGAGATAGACGTGCCCCAGGCGATGATAGCCCGTCAGGCCGACCAGATGATAAACTCCATGGCCCAGCGCATGCGCTATCAGGGCATCACGCTGGATGACTTCCTCAAGTACACCGGCCAGACCATCGACATGATGCGCCAGCAGTACATGCCCGAGGCCGAGCGCCGCGTGCGCACCGAGCTGACCCTCAAGGCCATCGCCGCCGCGGAGCAGGTAACGCCCACCGACGACGAGATATCCGACAAGATAGACGAGTTCGCCAAGCAGGCCGGCCAGACTCCCGAGGAGTTCAAGGAGAAGCTCGCCGAGGAGGACATGGAGTACATCACCGACATAGTGAAGCTCCAGAAGACCGTCGACATGCTCAAGAGCGAGGCCAGGTACATCGACAAGCCCGCCGAGGAGCCCAAGGCCGAGGAGACCGAGGCCGGCGACAAGGCTGAATAAGCAGCTTAAAGGGGCCGCGCACGCGGCCCCGACACATATTGGCGGCCTCAGGGACGCCTGGTGTGACTATACGTGCACAAGGAGGTGCGTTCCATTATGAATCTGGTGCCGGTAGTAGTTGAACAAACAAACAGAGGCGAGCGGTCTTACGACATCTATTCGCGCCTGCTGAAGGATCGCATCGTGTTCCTGGGCGGCGAGATAGACGACGATCTGGCCAACATAATCGTCGCGCAGCTGCTGTTCCTCGAAATGGACGATCCCGATCAGGATATATCGCTTTACATCAACAGCCCGGGCGGTTCCGTTACCGCCGGTATGGCGATCTACGACACGATGCGTTATCTCAGGTGCGAGGTCTCCACGCTATGCATAGGCATGGCGGCGTCCATGGGCGCGTTTCTGCTGGCCGCAGGCGCCAAGGGCAAGCGCAAGGCGCTGCCCAACTCCGAGGTAATGATACATCAGCCCTCGGGCGGCGCGCGCGGTCAGGCGACCGACATCGCCATACAGGCCGAGCAGATAATGAAGACCAAGCAGAAGATGAACCAGCTGCTGAGCGAAATGACCGGTCAGCCGCTGGAGACCGTGGCCAGGGACGTTGAACGCGACAACTATATGAGCGCTGAAGAGGCGCTCAAGTACGGGCTGATCGACGAGATCATTCCGCCCAGACGGTGATTGAGGGTATATCCCGAGTAGAGGTGAAAGATGGCAAAAGGTGATGAACGGGTCGGCAAGCTCGTTAAATGCTCTTTCTGCGGCAAGCCGCAGGATCAGGTTCGCCGGATAGTGGCGGGGCCGGGCGTATATATCTGCGACGAGTGCGTCAGCCTCTGCCAGGAGATCGTAGCCGAGGATACCGGCTCCCGCAGCGAGATGGACAACGCGGCGCTGCCCAAGCCCGCCGAGCTCAAGGCGGTGCTGGACCAGTATGTCGTGGGCCAGGAGGCTGCCAAGAAGGCGCTGGCCGTATCGGTGTACAATCATTACAAGCGCATACAGAACCCCAGCCGCAAAAACGATGTTGAACTGCAAAAGTCCAACATACTGATGGTGGGCCCCACCGGCTGCGGCAAGACCTATCTGGCGCAGACGCTCGCCAAGGTGCTCAACGTGCCCTTCGCCATTGGCGACGCCACCAGCCTCACCGAGGCCGGTTACGTGGGCGAGGACGTCGAAAACATACTGCTGCGCCTGATACAGAATGCGGATTACGACATAGAGCTCGCCCAGCGCGGCATAATCTATATCGACGAGATAGACAAGATAGCCCGCAAGAGCGAAAACGTGTCCATAACGCGCGACGTGTCCGGCGAGGGCGTGCAGCAGGCGCTGCTCAAGATGCTCGAGGGCACCGTGGCCAGCGTGCCGCCCCAGGGCGGGCGCAAGCATCCGCATCAGGAGTTCATACAGATAGACACCACCAACATACTGTTCATATGCGGCGGCGCCTTCGACGGCATCGACAAGATAATCGAAAACCGCGTGGGCAAAAAGGTGATGGGCTTCGGCGCGGAGATACACAACGCCCATGAGCGCCTGAGCGACAACATACTCCGCCAGATGCGCCCGGAGGACCTGCTCAAGTTCGGCCTGATACCCGAGTTCGTGGGCCGTCTGCCGGTAATGGTGGCGCTGGATCCGCTGGATGAGCAGGCGCTGGTGCGCATACTCTCCGAGCCCAAAAACGCCCTGGTCAAGCAGTATCAGCGCCTGATGGAGCTGGACGGCATCGAGCTGGACTTCTCGCCCGAGGCGCTTACCGCGATAGCCGAAATGGCGCTGGAGCGCAAGAGCGGCGCGCGCGGCCTGCGTGCGATAATCGAGAGCGTTATGATGGACACCATGTTTGAGCTGCCCTCGCGCAGCGACGTGGCCAAGTGCGTAATAACCGAGGAAGCGGTCCGGGGCAAGTCAAGGCCCCTGCTCATAGAGGGCATGCCGGCGATACCGGCCGGCAGCGCGGGCGGCGATGCGCGCGTGGAGGACAGGCGCGGCAGCGCGGGCTGACACAGGCAATATCGGCGGTTCAACCGGCAGCGGTTGGGCCGCTTTGATTTTAGGCGACCGCGCCGCCAGGTCAGGCAGGCGCGGCGCGATGAAAGGCGAGGTTTTGCAGCATGAGATTGACGATACTGGGATGCAGCGGCCCCTTTGCCGCACCGGGCGGGGCCTGCTCGAGCTATCTGGTGGAGCACGAGGGGCACAGGCTCCTGATGGACTGCGGCCCGGGCGCGCTGGGGCGGCTGGAGGAGATATGCTCCATCGGGCAGCTGGACGCGATAGTGCTCAGCCACCTGCACTACGACCACATGTCGGATCTGTTCTCCGGCATGTACAACCTGCAGCAGCTCCGGGCGGCGGGCGCTGTGAGCGCGCCGCTCATGCTGCTGCTGCCCGACGAGCCGGCCGGCCTGCGCGGGCAGCTCGCGGCGGGCGGCGTATTTGAGCCGGTCTCGCTGGATGAGCTGAGCCGCAAGGGCGGCTGCGGCGTGGGCGGCATGCGCCTGTCGTTCATGCCGGTGCGCCATCCGCTGCCCGCGTTCGCCGTGAAGGTGCAGGCGGGCGGGCGCACTCTTGTCTATACCGGCGACACCAACACCTGCCCGGGGCTGGACGGGTTCTGCCGGGGCGCTGACCTGCTGCTGTGCGATGTGGGCCTGACGCGGGCGGCCTGGAGCGAGAGCGCGCCGCACCTTAGCGCGGCGTTGGGCGGGCAGCTGGCGCGCGACGCAGGCGTGCGGGCGCTGCTGGGCACGCATGTGCATCCGCGCGCCGACCACGCCGCGCTGCTTGCGGAGCTGCGCGAGTGCTTCCCGCAGGCGCGCCTGGCCGAGCAGGGCATGACGGTGGAGATATAGGCGCATTGAAAAGGCGCGCCTTGCCATGGCTGAGCGCATGGCGGGGCGCGCCTTTTTGTGTGTCGGGGGCGGAGGAGAGGGGCGGGGGAGATGGCGCGGGAGGTGAGCGCAGGCGGGCAGAAGCGTTGGTGCGCGTCCGTGCGCATGAGATGGGTGCGGGCAGGGGCGCATGTCGTGCGCAGTCCTCGCCGAAATACGCCATATGGCGTGATGCCCCCTGCACGCTCTCTGAGTGAGAAACAGTACAAGCTGCGTTGTGCAGAGGACAGCGCACTTCTGCGCATGAGCTGGACGTGGGCAAACGCTACCCACCGTGCGCAGCCCACGCCGAAATGCTTCATGTGGCGTGCCGCACCTTGCTCACTCGCTCAGTGCGTACCACAGTACAAGCAGAATGGAGCAGGCAGAAGCGCAACCTTGCGCATGAGCCAGGCATATGTCAACGCCACCTGCCGTGCGCAGCCCACGCCGAAATGCGTCATATAGCTAGTGGGCTGCACCTTGCGCACTCGTTCAGTTAGCGCAGATACAGGTGGCGTGGAGCAGGGTTCGCGCACCCATGCGCATGAGCTGGACGTGAGCAAACGACGTCTGCTGTAAGCGGCCGTTGCCGAAATGCTTTTTTAGCGTGCCGCGCTCTGCACACCCGCTCAGTGCGCGCAAATACAATCGGCTTGGTACATGTGGCAGTACCCCCATGCTTATAAGCAGTCAACATGCCGCCAACCAATGCACCTCCGCCACCGCCGCGCACCACCTGCCACGCCCGCACAGCATCCCGCATGTCCCACACCGCAACAACAAATCGCCTCCGCAGTGAGCGGAGGCGATTTGCGCCGCAGGACCATTGCGACCGGCGCGCTAGTCAGCGCTCCGGGCTGCGCCCTCATCCTTCCCGTCCTCGGCGGACTTCCCGCCAGCCCCCTTCCCGCCGTCGGCGGACGGGCGCGTTGAGCGCGCATCTCCGGGCGAGGAGAGCAGCATCTCCAGCAGCTCGTCGAACTCGATGTTCTCGTCGTTTACGCCCACGGAAGCGGCGACCTCGCGTATGCGCGCCTGGGCCTTCACGCTCTCGGACTGCGCATCCTCGTCGTCCGCAACGCCGCCCGCGTCGGGTTCCGCTGGTGCTTCGGCGGCGTGAGCTCCCGGTGCGCCCGACACGGCAGGGGCTTCGGCGACCGACGCTTCCGGCGCTTCCGGCCCATCCTGTTCGGCGGCGGGAGCGCCGTCAGCGCCGTCCTCACCGGGCAGGTCAGGAGCGTCCGCGGCGCTGGGCTCCTCGGCGAGCTTTACCGAGAACTCGAACGTGGAGCCGCGGCCCAGCTCGCTCTCGCACCATATCGTGCCGCCCATCAGCTCCACGACCAGCCGCGCTATCGCCAGGCCCAGGCCAGTGCCGCGCGTCTCCATGCGCGACTTGTCGGCCTTGTAGAAGCGCTCGAATATGTAGGGCAGGTCCTCGCGCGCGATGCCCGCGCCGGTATCGCGCACCGATATCCACAGCATGCCCTCGGCCGTGCGCGTGCGCAGCGTGACAGAGCCCCCGGCGGGCGTGAACTTGAGCGCGTTGTCTATCAGTATTATGAGCACCTGCATTATGCGGTCCTCGTTGCCCAGTATCGCGGGGTCCTCGCCCGGTTCCACGGCCAGGCGCACGCCCTCGTCGGATGCGCGCTTTTCCAGCCGCCGGGCCGCGGCCTCGAGTATGCCGTGTACCTGCATCTCCTCCAGGTCGATGTGAATGCGGCCGTCCTGCAGGCGGCTGATGTCCAGCATGTCGGTTATCAGGCGCTCCAGGCGGCGGGTCTCCTGGTAGATGATGTGATAGCACTCCTGCTTTTCGGCCTCGGTGTCGTACACGCCGTCTATCAGCGGCTCGACCATGCCGCGTATGCCGGTGAGGGGAGTGCGCAGCTCGTGGGATATGTTGGCCACGTAGTCGCGGCGCAGCTGCTCCAGCCGCTCGGCCTCGCTCACGTCGCGCACCAGGCCGACCGCGCCCACCAGGTCCTCGCCCATGCGTATGGGCGACACGGTGGCTGCCACCGACTGCCCGGCGCCGTTCTTCCAGCCGCCGTTGAGCGTTTCGCCGCTCTCCAGCACCTGTATCAGCATGCCTATCAGCGGGCTGCGCTCGGTGAGCGCGTACACGTCGAGCTGAGCGTCTTCGTTGTGCAGCTCCAGCAGCTTGACTGCGGCGTCGTTGCAGTGCACCATTTTGCCTATCTGGTTGATGGCGATTATGCCCTCGCCTATGCCGGAGAGCACCAGCTCCATCTTGACCTTTTCCTGATTGAGCGAGCGGATGGTGGTGTAGAGGTTGCCCGAGAGCAGGTTGAGCGATTCGCCCAGCTGGGCTATCTCGGTGGTGCCGGGCACGGTCACGCGCTCGCCGTAGTTGCCGTTGGCCATGCGTTGCGCGGTGCGGTTCATGGCGGATATGGGCTGCACGATGCGCTGGGTCAGCAGCAGCGACAGCATTATCGCAAACAGGGTCGATATCGATACCGCCAGGCTCATTATCAGCGATATGTTGTGGGCCACGTAGTCTATCTGGGACAGGGGCTGGCACAGCAGCACCGCGCGGTG
>JBJEUC010000484.1:0-8363 GCA_051883635.1 Candidatus Fimadaptatus sp. | reverse complement strand
CGTCTCCGCCAGACCCGCCGACAGGCCCAGCAGCCCGCCGTTTGCAAACTGTACCTCCGGCCCCACAAGCGGCCTGCCGTCCAGCGCGAGCCGCACGCGGTCGCTCATGAGCGCATACGTCAGGCTGCGCACCCGCCCGTCCTCGCTAATGTAGTCCGAAAGCGGCTCCTCCGCCAGCGCGTAGCCCGCCGCTTCTACCTCCTTGCGCGTCATGCCGCCCGTGAGCCCGGGCAGCAGCGCGCCACCCTCCGCCAACGCGTCCGGGTCGAGCGCCATAACAGGCGCGCCCTGCTCCGCCTGCGCGGGCGGTTCGGCCAGGGCCACGGCCGGCAGCGCGGCGCACAGTGCGAGCGCCAACGCCAGCAGCATCCACCGGGTCATGCTCTTCATTGCGCATACCTCCCATCGATGTCGTCGTCAGTCGGGTAGCCGCATGGCGCGCAGGGCCGCGCCCGCAATGCGGATGCGCTCCGCATCGGCGGCGCGGGGCGTCCGCGCAGCGGCTTGCCAAGGGGCGGCACGATTCGGCGCGGGCGACGCGGGGCTTCCGAGCATCGGTCGGCTCCGAAGCTGCCCGCTTCGGCGCAGGCGACGCGCGGCTTCCGCATAGCGTCCGGCTCATGTGTCGGCCGGATTCGGAACGGGTGACGCGCGGCTGGGTCGGCGCTGCATCAGCGCGCTCTTGCACCCAACGCGCCTTTTATCTGTCCGCCCATCTTTATATTAACATATAGCGCATATTGGGTCAAGTTTCTCGCAGTTATGTATCTATCAAATTTACTTATGGCCCGCATATGCCGCGTTGAACCTGCGGCCCGGCGATTTGCGCGCATATGGGTGCGGCTCTCCGGAGCGCAAATGTGCCCCGGGGAGCCGTCAGACCGCCAAGCAATGCCCGGGAAAGCGCGCCCGGGCCATTGCCCTTTCGAGCAACTGGCGCGTCCGGCGGCGTGTATGATGTACACGCGGCGGTTTTGCGGCGGTAAGCCCACTTTCCCTGCGCCATACCGCCTACCGCCAAGCGCTTTGGACAAGCCAACGGCTCCCCGAAGCGCACATACGCCCCGGGGAGCCGTCAGACCGCCAAGCAATACCCGGGAAAGCGCGGCCCGGGCCATTGCCCTTTCGAGCAACTGGCGCGTCCGGCGGCGTGCATGATGTACACGCAGCGGTTTTGCGACGGGAAGTCCACTTTCCCAGCGCAAAACCGCCAAGCAATGCCCGGGAAAGCGCGCCCTGTGCTAATGTCCTTTCGAGTGGCAAGCGCGTCCGGCGGCGTGCATAATGTACACGCGGCGGTTTTGCGACAGGAAGTCCACTTTCCCAGCGCAATACCGATAAACACTCGGAACAAGCCAACGGCTCCCCGAAGCGCACACCTGCCCCGGGGAGCCGTCCCTGCCTCCGCGCTAGCTCTGCGGCGCGCCAAACACGCGCCTCACCTCGTCCAGATAGCCATACCCGTTCACGTCGTCGGGCAGCAGGTAGCTCATCTCGGTCCACTCGTTCCAACTGTTTATCGTCACCATGGGCGCGCCGGTGCGCTCGGCCAGCGCCTTCGCCTTCTCCAGCGCGCGCCCGAACGCGGCGGGCGTGTTGCCGCGCAGCACGCCGGGGCGGAAGGAGTTGAAGCGCGGGTTGTTGTCCCAGCCTATCGACACGTGCGGCCAGTAGGCTATGCCGCAGGCGGCGAAGTCCTCCCACTTGCGCTCCACGTCGCGCATGACCTCGGCGTAGTTGCGGTCGATGTTCACGAAGTGGACGAACTGGTAGTTGGTTATGCTGTCAAAGCCCAGCTCGCGGGCCAGCTCGGCCGAATTTAGGTGCGAGCCGTCCACGCCGCTCAGGTCGTGCACGCCGTCCGACCACATGACCATCTGCAAATGCAGCCCGGGGAAGCCCGCGCACACCGCCCGGCGGCGGAAGTCGTCCAGCGCCATGCGCGCCGCGCGCACGCCGCCCAGGCCGCGCACCAGGTTGTCCACGTCGTATATCATAAGCGCCGGGCAGCCGTCCACCGTGTAGTAGTTGGGCAGCGCGAAGTAGCGCTCCATCCAGCGCTCGGTGATGCGGATGAACTCCGCGCGCGGCTGGCGGCCCTGCCATATCACCGAGCCGGGCTGGTCGGAGATGCGCTTGTCCCAGGTGAAGTTGACGTCGTGGTTGGCCCACATGAGGTAGAACCGCTGCCTCTCACAATTTGGCGCGCGCAGGAAGCCGTCATTCAGGCAATTCTCCAGATACGGCAGCCCGTCGTACCAGTACCAGTCGTATATGAACACGTTCACCCCGTGCGAGGCGGCCAGCTCAATCTGTCCGGCCATCACATCGGGGTCGGCCTCGTCCTGATAGCCCAGCAGCGGCACGCGCGGCAGCCTGTGCCCCGGGAACCTGGGCAGGGCCGAGCGCACGGTCTGCCACTCGCCCTCGCCCTGCGGCCAGAATATGCGGCTGCGCCTGTCTGCGCCGGTATAGGCCGGCCATATGTAAGCGCCAACGTCCATGGCTATTCCTCCTGCCCTTCGCCGTCCGCCTGCGCGGCGCGGCGCGCCTTCAGCTCGTCCAGAAAGCGCCTGTCCTTCTTGTCCAGCTCCACGTTATCCAGCATCTCCGGGCGGCGCTCATAGGTCAGCTCCAGCGCCCGGTCGCGCCGCCAGCGGGCTATCTGGGCATGGTTGCCGCCCAACAGCACCTCGGGCACCGCCTGGCCGCGGTACTCGCGCGGGCGCGTGTACTGCGGGTACTCCAGCAGGCCTGACGAGAAGCTCTCGTCCAGCGGCGATTCCTCGCTGCCCAGCACCCCGGGCACCAGCCGCGCCACCGCGTCCACTATCACCATGGCAGCCAGCTCGCCGCCGGTGAGCACATAGTCGCCCACCGACATCTCCTCGAAGCCGCATATGTCCAGCGCGCGCTGGTCCACGCCCTCGTAATGGCCGCAGAGTATCAGGAGGTCGTCCGCCTGCGCCAGCTCCTCGGCGATGTGCTGGCTGAACGTGCGCCCTCGCGGCGACATGTACAGGCGCGGCCCGGTGAAGCCGCGCGCCACGTCGTCCACGCAGTCGCATATGGGCTGGGGCAGCATCACCATGCCCGCGCCGCCGCCGAAGGGGTAATCGTCGGTGTTCTTGTGCTTGAGCGTGGAATACGGGCGTATGTCCACGGCCTCCACCTCGATTATGTCGGCCTCCGTCGCGCGGCCCAGTATGCTGGAGCGTATTATGGGCTCTATCATCTCGGGAAAGGTCGTCAGCACCTTAATCCTCAAGCACCGCCACCTCCCGCATGCGCGCGGCGCTCATGAGCATCACTCCCGCGCGGGTATCGGCGGACAGCACCACGCTCTTGAGCGCGGGCACCAGCACCTCGCCCCGCGCGCCGTTTATCACGTACACGTCGCCGCCGCCGGGCTGCATCACGTCGGTTATGCGGCCCCATTCCGCGCCCTCGTCGTCGACCACGCGGCAGCCTATCAGGTCGACTATGAAGTCGGCGTCCTCGGGCAGCTCCACCGCGTGCGCGCGGTCCACGTACAGCTTTTCGCCGCGCAGCGCCTCGGCGGCGTTGGCGTCCTCTACGCCCTTCATGCGGATTATCACCACGTCGGGCGCGGCCAGCCGCACAAAGCTGACCTCGCGCGGCTCGTAGCCCTCGCCTCGGCGCACGTAGGCCGTGTCCAGCTCCTCAAAGCGCATGGGGTCGTCGGTATAGGGGCGCACGCGCATCTCGCCGCGCACGCCCTGGGGACGGGTTATCTCGCCTATCAGCAGATATTCGTTTATCATCGTTATCCTCCGGTGCGGCGCGCGCGGGCGCTGCAGTCATTGGGCCGCGTGCTTTCGGGCCTGTACGGCGCGCGGGCGGCGGGGCGTTTGGCGCGTATCGGCAGCCGCGCAGCCTGAAAGCGCCTGCGCGTCGGCCTTACCGCTCGGCCTCAATATGCGCGCACAGCGCGTTGTGGTCCGAAAGGTACTTGCCGAACTCGGTGCGGCCCCAGGCCTCGGGCGCGGCCACGGCCCTGAAGCCCTGCGTAAACACGTAGTCCACCTGCGGCTCGAACATCCTGCGGCCGTAGTCGTGGTAGGAGGCCAGGAAGTCGGGCGTCTGGTTCGTGAGGCGCACCCGTGGGTCGCTCAGCAGCGTGCGTATCGGCGCGCTGTCGGGCGCGGCGTTCGTATCGCCCGTGAGCACCACGGGCAGCGGCAGGCGTTCAAGGTCGCTTGCCATATGAGCAAGTATCGCCTGCGCGCCCAGCACCCGCGCCTCGTCGGACTCATGGTCGAGATGGGTGTTGTAGAAGTGGAACATGGGCCGGCCGTCCAGCGGGCGCAGCACCACGTGGGTGCATATGCGCGGGCAGGACGACTGATTGGCATAGCGCGAGCCGGGCACGTCGGGCGTGGGCGAGAGCCAGAAGGTCTCCAGCTGTATCAGCTCGTACCCGTCCCGGCGGATGGCGACCATGTTGTTCTCGCCCGAATAGTCCCGCTCCCGCCCGCAGCCCACGAATATGTATTCCGGCAAAAAGCGCTTCAGGAAATCGGCCATGGGCGGCGTGACCTCCTGAAAGCCCGCTATATCGGGCGCCTCCCCGGCGAGCTTGTCCAGCACCAGGCCCTTGCGGTACTGCCAGCGGTTTTCGGCGTCGTAGTCGTTGTCATTGCGCAGATTGAATGTCACGACCTTCATGTTCGCATCCTCCTCATAACACAAGGAAGCCGACGCACGCGGCGGCGGCTTCCCCGACCATTCACATTATCTCCACGAAGACGGGCTTTTCAAACTTGGCGGTGGCGGCCTTGACCACAGTGCGGATGGCCTTGGCTATCCGGCCCTGCTTGCCTATCACCTTGCCCATGTCGTCCGGGGACACGTGCAGCTCTATCACCGTCGATTCGGGATTCTTCACCAGCTTCACCTGAACCGAACCGGCATCATCGACCAGCGACTTTGCAACGAATTCAACCAGAGCGACGGCGTCAATCTGTTCGGTCATATTACTTGTTCACGCCCGCGTTGCGCAGCAGAGTCTTGACGGTCTGGGTGGGCTGAGCGCCCACGCCCAGCCAGTACTGAGCGCGCTCGGCGTCGACCTTGATGTCGGCCGGGTCGGTCATGGGGTTGAAGTAGCCGATCTCTTCGATCGGGCGGCTGTCGCGAGCGTCGCGGCTGTCGATGACTACGATGCGGTAGAACGGGGCCTTCTTCATGCCCATCCTCTTCAGGCGAATCTTTACCATTTGATTTTCCTCCTTAAACTTGGGCCCGCGCGGCCCGTGGGACTATATTGCAAACCCTCTTTGAGGATCTACACGCTTTATCGGGCAAAGGGTATCTTCATGCGGCCGCGCTTGCCGCGCCCCATCATCTGCTTCATCAGCTGGCGGGACTGCTCAAACTGCTTGAGCAGCAGGTTTATCTCCTGCACGGTGGTGCCGCTGCCGGCGGCTATGCGGCGCTTGCGGCTGGCGCCCAGTATGTCGGGGTTGCGCCGCTCCTCCATGGTCATGGACTGGATTATCGCCTGCACGCGGCCCAGCTTCTTTTCGTCTATCTTGACGTCGGCGAGCTTGTTGCCTATGCCGGGTATCATCTTGAGTATGTCCTCAAGTGAACCCATCTTCTTCATCTGCTGCATCTGCTTGAGGTAGTCGTTCAGATCGAAGGTCTGGGTGCGCATCTTGCGCTCCAGCTCAGCGGCGTTCTTCTCGTCGAAGGTGTCCTGCGCCTTTTCTATCAGGCTCAGCACGTCGCCCATGCCCAGTATGCGCGAGGCCATGCGGTCGGGATGGAAGGGCTCTATGTCGGTGAGCTTCTCGCCCGTGCCGGAGAACTTGATGGGCTTGCCGGTCACGGCCTTTACCGATATGGCCGCGCCGCCGCGCGTGTCGCCGTCCAGCTTGGTGAGTATCACGCCGTCTATGCCCAGGTTCTTGTTGAAGGTATCGGCCACGTTGACCGCGTCCTGACCGGTCATGGAGTCGACCACCAGCAGTATCTCGGTGGGCTTTACGGCGCTCTTTACGTCGCGCAGCTCGCCCATGAGGTTCTCGTCTATGTGCAGTCGGCCCGCGGTATCCAGTATCACCGGGTCGAAGCCGAACTTCCGGGCGTGCTCTATGGCCAGCCTGGCCGTTTCGATGACGTTTTCCTGGCCGCGCTCGAACACCGGCACGTCGACCTTTTCGCCCACTACCTGCAGCTGCTTTATGGCTGCGGGGCGGTATATGTCGCAGGCGACCAGCAGCGGGCGCTTGCCCTGCTTCTTTATCATCTGGGCGAGCTTGCCGGCCATGGTGGTCTTGCCCGCGCCCTGCAGGCCGCACAGCATGTATATCGTGGGCACGGTGGGCGAATAGGTGAGCCGGGCGCTCTGCCCGCCCATCAGCGCGGTCAGCTCCTCGTTTACTATCTTAATGACCTGCTGCGAGGGCGTAAGGCTGTCCAGTATATCGCTGCCCACGGCGCGCTCGGTCACCCTGGCTATGAAGTCCTTGACTACCTTGTAGTTGACGTCGGCCTCCAGCAGCGCCATGCGCACGTCGCGCATCGCCGTCTTTACGTCGGCCTCGGTCAGCTTGCCATGGCTTGACAGCTTGCGAAACGCCTGCTGCAGCTTTTCTGCCAACCCTTCAAATGCCACACGCTTCACTCCTTAGGAATATTTTACATATCGCGCATGCTGCGAAGTATGCCCAGCGCCTCGTCAAGCGCCTGCTCGCTGCCCTCGCGGGGGCTCACGCGCATGAGCGCCTGCTCGCAGCGCTGCGCGGCCCGGGCCATCTCCTCATGCCGCCTCTGCAGTCCCAGGCGCTGCTCCAGCTCCACAAGCTGGCTCTCGCCCCGGCGCACCGCGTCGTACACGCCCTGGCGGCTGATGCCCTTTTCCTGAGCTATCTCGCTCAGCCCGTAGTCCTCCAGCACGTACATGTTCATTATCCCGGCTATGCGCTCGGAGAGCATGGGCCCGTAGAAGTCCATCAGTAGTCCCAACTCCACGCGCCGGTCTATGTCGTGCATGCTGTTTTCGGTCATAGTTCACTCCTGAGCGCAATTGCGCGCGACGAGGTAAAGCCCTGCGGCTTGACGAAGTATATTATACCGCATCGTATGGATTTGTCAAGCGCATTTTCTTTACGTCGCGAAGATTAACAGCGGCTTGCCGGACCGGCCCCGGACAGTGCCGCCGCCGGGAGCGCCCCGCCGCGCGCGCCGCCTCACTCCTCCTCGTGCCCGCCCAGCTTCTTCATCGGTTGCCGCTTGGCGGCCCTGAGCTGCTCGGGGCTGAGTCCGGCAGTGGAGAGGCCGGCCGCTTCCTGAACAGTCCCGCCGGTACGCGCGCCCATCAGCGCCCGCTGCGAGAGACCGCCCTCGCGAGCGCCGCCTCACTCCTCCTCGCGCCCGCCCAGCTTCTTCATCAGCTGACGCTTGGCGGCCCTGAGCTGCTCGGGGCTGAGTTCAGCGGTGGAGAGGCCGGCTTCCTCGAACTCGTCCATCTCACCCGCGCCGTCATACGCGCCGTCGTAGTCGCCCGCGTCGCCGGTCGGTTCGGCCTGCGCGCGCCGACCCTTGCCGCGCCTGGGCGCAGGCGCGTCCCCATCGCCAGTGGCCACATCCGCGTCGGGCGCCGCCGCCTTCCTGCGCCGGGCCCTGGGCATCTCCACGTCGGGCGCGAAGCCGCCCTCCAGCGCCGTGCGCACCTCGCCCGCGATGCCCGCGCAGCCCAGGGCCAGCACCACGCCTATCAGCCCCACCAGCACGCCGCCGCCCGGCGAGCCGCCCGGCCGCACGCACATGTACGCGCCCAGCCCGACCACGCTGAGCGCGACCGCCGCCACCACCGCAAGCGTCAGGTAGTTGGCCAGCAGCCAGCGGCGGCGCAGGCGCGGAGTGGTGCCCATGGAGGCGTCCGTCACCTCGCACTCAAGCCCCTTGCCCGCCGAGCAGGCGAATGTCGCCAGCCCATTGGCGCGGCCCGTGCGCCCGTCCAGCGCGTAGCGCACCGTCAGGCGGCTGTCGGCGGATATGTCTATGCGCGCGTCCAGCACGGCGCGGTAAGGCCCGTACTCGGCGCGGCGGCCGTTGCCCAGCAGCATGGCCAGCGGCAGCGGCACGAACTCGCTGGGCTCGCGGTCCAGCGCATGGCGCAGGCGCACCCGCAGCTCGTGCGCGCCCGGCTCCAGCTTCAGCTCGAAGCGGTAGGGCTGCTCGTAGCCGCAGCCGTAGGCCCGCCCGTCGCACAGCAGGTCGAACTGATCCTCCGGCCCGCCGCTTATCAGCACGGTGAGCGTGAGGCGCGTGTCGCGCGCCGCGCTGCGGCCGGTCGCCGTGCGCGCGCTGCCGGCCTGCACCCGCCCGCGCTC
>JBJEUC010000483.1:0-2047 GCA_051883635.1 Candidatus Fimadaptatus sp. | reverse complement strand
TGGATTCTCTTCTCACCCCTTTGTAACGCCGCCGCTCCGCTATGGGGTTGGAGGCGGCGGAGCGCGGCATTCTTACGCAGCGCTCTGCCTTGTTGCAAAGGGTCGGTGTGTTGTTCTGCGTTCTGCCGTTGCTTTGCGGCTTTCGCAGCGCATCCTTGCGCCGCTTATGGCTGCGGCAGCAGCCGCGTGGCAGCCTCCGGCGGCCAAGGAGGGATAGGGGGATTGCGAGTTCCCCCTAGGCCCTCCTTGGATTCTCCTTTACCCCTTGAAACGCCGCCGCTCCGCTATGGGGTTGGAGGCGGCGAAGCGCGGCATTCTTACGCGGCGCTCTGCCGCAGGGGCAAGGGTATAGTGTGTTGCCTTGCGTTCTTCTGTGGCATTGCGGCTGTGCGGCGTTCGCAAGCGGGCCGCGCGGCGGGCGGCGGCGCGCTTCCTCCCGCGCCGTCAGTCTCTCCGCCACGGAACCGTAGCAAACCCGGCGCACACGCGCCGGGTGGCTTTGTGCCCGCAATGCCGCCGCCACGTCCGCTATCGCCAGGCAGAGGGCGCTCTGCCGCACGCTGATGAGCGCGCTTTCCCTGCGGGACTTACCGCATGCGGCGCAAGTTCTGCTTGACAAGGCGCGGCGCGGGTGATATGTTTACCCTGATATCCCGGCCGCCGCCCGAGCGCCGTACCGCGCCCGGGCGCCACGGCCCGTCACATGCGCGCGGCGCATGCCCCTTTGCGCGCCGGCACAACACAGGCTATAATGAGAAGAAGGTGTGAATCGTGCTGGATTTCAACTATTCGATAAGCGCTCACGACGTGCTCACGCATCCCGAAATGGGCGCGCGGCTCAAGACCATGCGCCGGGCGGGCGTGAACCGGCTGTGGTTGTTCGGCTACTTCTACGGCCATCACGAAAGCGCCCCCGAGGAGGTCGCCCGCGCCCGCGCGCGCCTCATTGAGGAGGGCTTTGCAACCGGCGTGATCAGCCTGCCCGTGGGCCATCCCGGCAACTCGCTCGACCCGGGCGACGCCGCGCTGGAGCTGCGCCTGCCCGACAGCTGGCGCTACCGCGTGGACAGGCAGGGCCGGCCCGTCTACTTCTGCGCCGACATAGAGGAGACCATGACGCGCGACAACCTCGCCGCCGCGCAGATGTACGCCGGGATGGGCTTTGACCGCATGTTCTTTGACGACGACCTGCGCATGGGCAACTGGGGCCCCGAAACGCAGGGCTGCTTCTGCGACGAGTGCATAGCGCGCTTCAACGAGCGCTTTGGCCGCCATGAGACGCGCGCCACGCTCGCCTCCGCCGCGCTGCGCGAGCCGGGCACCGACGAGCTGCGCCTTCAGTGGGAGCAGTTCAACTGCGACAAGGTCACGGACTTCGTGGCCGCCACCCGCGTTGAGGGCGTTACCGGCGGCATAATGCTGATGCATGCCGGCGGGCGGGAGCACGGCCTCTCGGTGCCCGACCTGCGCCGCGTGGCGCCGGACTACGCCTTCCGCGTGGGCGAGGCGCACTTCAACGACGCCGACTACGACGCTCCGGGCGGGCGCGCCTCGCTGGCCGCCAGCGTGCGCGCGCAGCTGCGCCTGATAGGCGACGCGCCCGCTTACAGCGAATCGACCGTGTTCCCGATGGGCGAGCTTTCGCCCGCCAACTACCTCGACAAGATATACCTGGAGCTGTCGCTGGGGCTCAGGCACATATTCCTCATGAGCGGCACGCGCTTCCTGGAGGAGCAGTATTGGCGCATGCTGACAGAGCGGCGCGCGGCGCTGGAGGAATTCGCGCTCGCCCTGGACGAGGGCTGACGGGGAGCGATGAGCCGCGCGCTGACGGGAACGGATAAGCCCGGCAGACAAGGTCGCCGCCTGCATCGCTCGGGATGCAGGCGGCGTTTGTATATTATCGTGCTTCACGCGCTCATGCTCCCCTGCGCGCCGGGCATCGCCAAAGCGGTCCAGCGCGCCCACGAGGCAGCCGGTCATGCGGCGTATTAGCTCGAACGCCGTGTCCAAAGTCGCCGCGCTCCCGGCGCACACTAACGACACC
>JBJEUC010000482.1:0-8374 GCA_051883635.1 Candidatus Fimadaptatus sp. | reverse complement strand
AGCCGGTGTGGTCCACGCCTTCTATCACCATTTCGCACAGCGCGGCCTGCATCTTGCGTATGGCCTCGGCGCGGGTGGCGGCGTAGACTATCAGCTTGCCTATCATGGAATCGTAATAGGGCGGTATCTGATAGCCCTGATAGAGCGCCGTGTCGAACCGCACCCAGGGGCCGCCCGGTATGTGCAGTATCTCTATCTGCCCGCAGCAGGGCGCGAAGTTCTTCTGCGGGTTCTCCGCGTTTATGCGGCACTCTATCGCGTGGCCGGTGAGCTTTATGTCCTTTTGCTCAAAGGGCAGCTCGGTGCCCGACGCCACGCGTATCTGCCACTTGACCAGGTCGGTGGCGGAGACCATCTCGGTCACGGGATGCTCCACCTGCAGCCGGGTGTTCATCTCCATGAAGTAGAACTGCTGGTCGCCGGTGACCAGGAACTCCACCGTGCCCACGCCCTCGTAGCTCACGGCGCGGGCGGCGCGTATGGCCGCGTCCATCATCTTCGCGCGCGTCTCCGCGCTTATCGTGGGCGCGGGGCATTCCTCCAAGAGCTTCTGGTGCTTGCGCTGCATGGAGCAGTCGCGGTCGCCCAGACAGACCACGCCGCCGTGCTGGTCGCACAGCAGCTGCATCTCTATGTGCTTTACCCCGGTGAGGAACTTTTCTATATATACGCCGTCGTCGCCGAACGCGCCCCGGGCCTCGGCCCGGGCCTCCAGGAACGCGCGCTCGACCTGCTCGGGCGTTTTGACCAATCTTATGCCGCGCCCGCCGCCGCCGCTGCGCGCCTTTATCAGTATGGGCAGCCCTATGCGCTCGGCCTCGCGCTGAGCCTGCTCCACGCTCTCCACCAGGTCGCAGCCGGGCACCACGGGCACTCCGGCCGCGCGCATGGTGTGCCGCGCCTCGTCCTTGTCGCCCATGCGGGCGATTATGTCGGCGGAGGGGCCTATGAACTTAATGCGGTTTTCGGCGCAGCGGCTGGCGAACTGAGCGTTTTCGCTGAGCAGTCCGTAGCCCGGGTGTATGGCCTTGGCCCCGGTCACGAGCGCCGCCGAAAGTATCGCGTCCATATTGAGATAGCTCTTCTGCACCGGGGCGGGGCCTATGCATATGCTCTCGTCGGCCAGCGATACGTGCAGCGCGTCGCGGTCGGCCTCGGAAAACACGGCCACCGTGGACACGCCCATCTCCTTGCAGGCGCGGATTATGCGCACGGCTATCTCGCCGCGGTTGGCAATCAATATCTTAGGAAACAAATTACGCCTCCTGGCGCTTTGTGCAGCGCTAAGTGAAGTGTTGCGGACGGCCGACGGCTGTGCGCGGCCGTCCGTCAGGGCGTCGCCGGCAAGCCGCCCTCAGGTCACGACGAACTGGAACTCCCCGCTGGAGCACAGCTCGCCGTCCACGCGCGCCTCGCCCGTGCATACGTACAGGTTGGCCATGCGGCGCTTGAGCGATATGGTGGTCTCAAGCACGTCGCCGGGCTGCACCGGGCGGCGGAAGCGCACCTTGTCTATGCCCGCGTAGAGGGGCGTATGGCCCTTTATCTCGCCCGCAAGCAGCACGCAGGCGGTCTGGGCGATTATCTCGCACTGTATCACGCCCGGCATTATCGGATTGCCGGGGAAGTGGCCGCGGAGGAAGAACTCGTCGCCCCGGACCCGGTAGCGGCCGTGCGCCGCGCCGGCATCGTCCAGGACGGCCTCGTCCAGCAGCAGCATGTCGTCGCGATGGGGGAGTATGTCCATTATCTCCTGCCTGGTCATGCGCGTCCCCTCCCGTCAATAGAGCGTGAACAGCGTCTGGCCGTATTCGACCACGCTGCCGCTCTGCGCGCAGATGTCGACTATCTCGCCGTCCTGCGTCGCGGTTATCTCGTTCATCAGCTTCATGGCTTCCACTATGCACAGCACGTCGCCCTTCTTCACGCGGTCGCCCACCTTTACGTAGGGCTCGGAATCGGGCGAGGGCGCGGCGTAGAACACGCCCACCAGCGGGCTCTTTATCTCCACCACATCGTTGAAGTCCACGCCCTCGCTGTGGGGCGCGGCGGGCGCGGGCTCTGCGGCGACGGGCGCGGGCGCAGGAGCAGGCGCGGGCGCGGCGGCCACGGGAGCCGCCTGCGCAGCGCGTTCGAGCTTTATGTGCGCCCCGCATTCGTCGATCTCAATCGCGCTCAGGCCGCTCTCGCGCATTATCGCGGCCAGCTCGCGTATCTCGTCTATTCTCATTTGTACCTCCGAAGCGCCACCACGGCGTTGTGGCCGCCGAAGCCCAGCGACGTGGACAGCGCGCAGTCCAGCTCCAGCTTGCGCGCGGCGTTGGGCGTGTAGTCCAGATCGCAGTCGGGGTCGGGCTCGAGCAGGTTGATGGTGGGCGGCACGATGCCGTCGCGCAGCGCCAGCACGCAGGCCGCCAGCTCCACCGCGCCGGTAGCGCCCAGCATGTGGCCGTGCATGGACTTGGTGGACGATATCGCGGCGCGGCGGGCCTCATCCTCGCCCAGCGCAGCCTTTATCGCCATGGTCTCGGTGCGGTCGTTTATCTGGGTGCCGGTGCCGTGGGCGTTTATGTACAGCTGGCCCGCTATGCCGCCCATCTCCTCGACGGCCTTGCGCATGGCGCGTGCCGCGCCGCGGCCCTCGGGGTCGGGCGAGGTGATGTGGTGCGCGTCGCAGGTGTTGCCGTAGCCCACTACCTCGCAGAGTATCTCGGCGCCGCGCGCCCGCGCGTGCTCCATCTCCTCAAGCACCAGCACGCCCGCGCCCTCGCCCATCGTAAAGCCCGCGCGCCGCCTGTCAAAGGGCAGCGAGGCCGCGTTGGGGTCGTCGGTCTCGCACAGCGCCTTGCAGTTGCAAAAGCCGGCTACGCCCATGGGCTCTATCGCGGCCTCGGCGCCGCCGGCGATTATCGCGGTGGCGTAGCCGTCCTTGATGGCGCGGTAGGCCTCGCCCACGGTGTTGGTGGACGTGGCGCAGGCCGTTACCACGGGCAGCGAGGGGCCCTGCGCGTTGAACCTGATGGCGATATTGCCCGTGGCTATGTTGGCTATCATCATCGGTATGTACAGCGGCGATACGCGCGAGGGGCCGCGCTTGATGAGCTTTTCCGCCTCGGCAAAGGAGGTGTGGAAGCCGCCTATGCCGCTGCCCACATACACGCCCAGCTCCTCGGGGTCGACGGAGCCGATTATGCCGGACTGGGTCACGGCCTGCCACGCGGCGGCCATGGCGTACTGGCTGTACAGATCCATGCGGCGCACGTCGCCCTTCTCCATGCCGTAATTGGTCACGTCAAAGTCGCGCACCTCGGCGGCGACCTTGCACTTGTAATCGGCGGTGTCAAAGCGGGTGATGGGGCCTATGCCGCAGCGGCCTGCGTACAGGCTGTCGCGGAAGGTGGCTATGTCGTTGCCAATGGGGGTGATGACGCCCATGCCGGTTATTGCTACTCGCATTTTATTCTACCTCACATATACAGGCCGCCGTTCACGCTGAGCACCACGCCCGTTATGTACGCGGCGCGGTCGCCCGCCAGGAAGCATACGGCCTCGGCTATCTCCTCGGGCTCGGCCATGCGGCCCAGGGGCACGCTCTTTAGGCCTTCGCGGAGCGCGTCCTCGTTCATGGCGGCGGTCATTTCGGTCCTTACGTAGCCGGGCGCGACCGCGTTCACGGTCACTCCGCGGCCGGCCAGCTCGCGGGCGATGGTCTTGGTCAGGCCTATCATGCCGGCCTTGGCCGAGGAATAGTTGGCCTGGCCCGCATTGCCCATCAGCCCCGATACCGAGGATATGTTTATCACGCGGCCCCGGCGGCGGCGCACAAAGTCGCTCATGACGGCCTGTGTCATCAAAAACGCGCCCTTGAGGTTCACATCCAGCACGCGGCTGAAGTCCTCCTCCTTCATGCGCAGAGAAATGCCGTCCCGGGTGATGCCGGCGTTGTTTACAAGTATGTCTATCGGGCCCAGTTCGGCGCGCACCTGCTTTACGGCTTCGCTCACCTGAGCGGAGTCGGATACGTCGCAGCGCAGCGCCAGGGCGCGCACGCCCAGGGCGCGCACCGCCTCGGCGGTTTCGTCAGCGGCGGACTGGTTGCCGGCGTAGAGCAGGGCCACGTCGGCCCCGGCCTCGGCCAGGCGCAGCGCGATGGCGCGGCCTATGCCGCGCGAGCCGCCGGTCACCAGGGCTATGCGCCCGCCAAGCGATTCGCTCAGCATATGCTGGCCCCCTTTGCAAGCGCGCTCAGGGCCTCCAGCCCGGCGCAGTCGCCCACGGCCGCCACGGTGGCCTCGGGGCGTATCTTCTTAATAAGCCCGCACAGCGTGCGGCCCGCGCCGACCTCGACGAAGGTGCGCGCGCCCGCTGCCCACATGTTCTCGATGGTGTCGCACCACAAGACGGGCGAGGATATCTGCTCGCTCAGCGTCTCGGCCTCGGCGCCCGCTGCGTAGGGCAGCGCGGTGCGGTTGGCGTAGAGCGGTATGAAGGGCTCGGCAAAGCTCACGCCGCCGAACTCGCCGCGCATGGCGGCGGTGGCGTCGGCCATGAAGGGGGAGTGGAAGGCGCCGGATACGTTCAGCTTCATCGCGCGGCCGCCGGCTTCCTTTACCGCGTTGAGCAGCGCCGCCTCGGATTCGGAGGCGCAGGCTACGACGGTCTGGGCGGGCGAGTTGAAGTTGACGGGATAGGCGCGCTCCAGCCCCGCGCATATCGCGCGCACCTGCCCAGCGGTGAGCTTGAGCACGGCGTACATGAGGCCGGGATTGCGCTCGGCGCAGGCCTGCATGTGCTCGGCGCGCTTGACGACCAGCTTAAAGGCGGTGTCAAAGTCCATCAGCCCGCAGAAGGCCGCCGCCGCCACCTCGCCCAGCGAGAAGCCCGCGCACATGTCGGGCACCATGCCGGTCTCCATGGCCAGCCGCGCGCACGCGTAGTCCATAGTGAACAGGCAGGGCTGGGTGTTGACGGTCAGGGCCAGCTGCTCCTTCGTGCCGCCAAAGCACATGTCCAGCGTGCCGGGGCGCAGCGCCTCGGCGCGGTCGAACGCGGCGCGGGCCACGGGCGAGGCCTCGTAGAGGTCCTTGCCCATGCCCGGGAACTGCGCGCCCTGACCGGCGAATACAAATGCTACTTTGTCCATTCGGGGGCACCTCGCAAAAGTTTTTCCGCACCGGAGATGACGTCGTCGATTATCGCGGCGGCCGGCTCGATGCGGGTGACAAGGCCCGCTATCTGGCCGCAGAGGAAGCTGCCTTCCTTCTCGTTGCCGTCCACGGCCGCCTTGCGCAGCGCGCCCACGCCGAAGCTCTCCACCTCGTCGTTGGTCTTGCCCGAGTCGTATTCGAGCCGGGCGAACTCGTTGGTGAAGGGGTTCTTGAGCGCGCGCACCGGATGGCCCAGCCTGCGGCCGGTCACTATCGTGTCTATGTCGCGCGCGGCGAGCACCTTCTTTTTGTAGTTCTCGTGCGCCACGCATTCCTCGGCGCACAGAAAGCGCGTGCCCATCTGCACGCCCTCGGCGCCCAGCATCAGCGCCGCCGCCAGGCCGCGCCCGTCGGCGATGCCGCCCGCGGCCAGCACCGGTATGCTCACCGCATCGACCACCTGGGGCACCAGCGTCATCGTGGCCATTTCGCCTATGTGGCCGCCCGATTCGCCGCCCTCGGCTATCACGGCCACCGCGCCGAAGCGCTCCACGCGCCGCGCAATGGCGACCGAGGGCACTACGGGCACCACCTTTATGCCGGCCGGCACCCACAGCTTCATGTACTTGTCGGGCATGCCCGCTCCGGTGGTGACCACCGGCACATGCTCCTCCAGGAGCACCTGCGACACATCGTCCACGTGCGGGCTCATGAGCATCACGTTCACGCCAAAGGGCTTGTCGGTCAGCTCGCGGCAGGCGCGTATCTCGCTGCGCAGGTATTCGCCCGGCGCGTTCATGGCGCTTATGATGCCCAGCCCGCCGGCGTTGGACACGGCCGCGGCGAGCCTGTGCTCGCTTATCCAGGCCATGCCGCCCTGGAATATCGGCTTTTCTATGCCGATAGCCTCAGTAACTCGCGTTTTCATTACTTGGCCTCGTCTATGAGCTTGACTATGTCGCTTACCAGCTTGAGCGAGGCGTCCAGCTCTATGGTCACGCCGAACTCGTCCTCCAGCTTCATAGCCAGCTCGGCCATGTCCAGGGAATCCAGACCCAGGTCGGCAAACGCGCTGTCCTCCTTGACCTCGGATACGTCTATGCCCTTGTACTCCGCCAGTATCTCCGCAACCTTCTCAAAAGTCATGTCAATTTCCTCCATATCGTTGTTTTCTGTATTTGTTCGCCGGACCTCCGGCGGGGGAAACGAAGCAGCGCCCTCAGGCGTTCCAGCGCAGGAGCGCCGCGCCGGTCACAAAGCCCGCGCCGAATGCGCTCAGGGCGATTATGTCGCCGTTTTTCAGCTCACCCGCACGGTTGAGCTCGTCCAGCAGTATCGTGCAGGAGGCGCTGGAGGTGTTGCCGGTGCGCTCTATGTTGTGCGGCATGCGCTCGGGGCCCACCTTGAGGCGGCTGCGCACGGCCTCCAGTATGCGCATGTTGGCCTGGTGCATTATGTAGAACTTAACGTCCTGGGCAGCCAGACCGCACTCGCTCAGCAGCGTGCGCAGGTCCTCGGACGAGCAGGACACGGCCGACTTGTACACCTCCTGGCCCTGCATCTTAAGGCCGAAGGGCACCTCGGCGTCCCGGGCGTAGGGGCTGTTGCCGCGCGAGGCCAGGGCATAGAGCACCTCGGTGTTGCCGCGCGTGGTCAGGCGGGTCCTTATGAGGCCCTCGCCCTCGCCCACGACTACAGCGCCCGCGCCGTCGCCGAACAGCACGCACGAGGAGCGGTCGGTCCAGTCGGTCAGGCGGCTGATGGCCTCGGCGCACAGCACCAGTATCCTGCGCGCGCGGCCGGTGGCGATGTAGGCGTCGGCCATGTCCAGCGCGTAGACAAAGCCCGCGCAGGCGGCGTTTATGTCAACGCAGGGGCACTTGGCGCCCAGGTGCTGCTGCACCGCGCAGCTCATGCCCGGGGTTATCCATTCGCCCTGCACGGTGGAGCATATGATGAAGTCCAGCTCTTCCGGCGATGCGCCGGCGTTTTCCAGCGCGGCGTCGCACGCGCGGCAGGCCAGGTCAAACAGCGTTTCGTCGCTCAGCACCTGGCGCGAGCGTATGCCCGTGCGCGTGGATATCCACTCGTCGCTCGTGTCCAGGAACTTTGCCAGATCGTCGTTGGTCACAGTCAGCTTCGGCAAAGCGCTGCCCGTTCCGATTATCCTCAAACAACTACGCCTCCTCGTCGGCGGATGCCACCGCCGTTTGCTCAAGCGCCCCGGCGCCCGCGCGCTGTCCGGATGCGCGCGCCGCGTCCATGTCGGCGACCTTGCCCTGTATGAAGCTGTTGAGCGCGCGCAGGCCCTCTATCAGCGCCTCGTGCTCCGCCTCGGGTATGGCCCGCGCCACGGAATAGGCCATCTGCCGGTGGAAATAGCGGTGCGATATGTCGGCGCGTATGCCGGACTCGGTCAGGTGGACGTATATGCGCCGCCCGTCATCGGCCCCGCGCGATTTGTACACATACCCCTTGCGCTCGAGCTTCTTTACTGCGACAGTAACCGAGGGCGGCGATATGCTCTGCAGCTGGGCTATTTCGGATATGGTCTTGCCGCGCCCGCGCGCATGGGGGTCATGGCCCTCGGAGCCTATGGCCTCTATTATGTGCATCTCGCCTATGGTCAGCTTTTCCTCGCTCAGGTCCGAGAGCATGCCTTCCTCCATCGTGCACATAGCGCGGTAGGTGGTCTTGAGCAGCTCGTTAAGCTGCGCGCAGAACTGCCGGTCCATGACGGCCCTCCGTTAGTTAATTAGTCAAACTAATTATATTTTCTGCGCCCGCCATTGTCAAGTATGCGTATATGCCCGAGGCGTTAAATTTCCCCAGAAAACGCCGGCTTCACGTTTGCTGCGTATGGTTTGAGCGGATATCCGGACGGCGAAAAAAAGACGCTTCAATATATCCCACAAACATATTTCTTACAAAACGCAAAACGAAAACAAAAATAGTTTGACAAAAGGGACAGGAAGTGGTATATTTATCTCCAATGAAGATGAAGTATGGGTTATAGGGAAACTAAGCTGGCGTGCAAATGTGTACACATAAAAGGAGGCAGGTCATATGGCCCAGGTCATAAACGACCGAAAACCGGCAAAAAAAACCAACTGGCGGCTGGTACTGTCTACGAACGTACCCCTGTTTTTGATGTGCATTCCCTGCATAGTGCTTATAATATGCTTCTGCTATATGCCTATGGCGGGAACCATACTGGCCTTCAAGAA